>CAZOYL010000096.1:0-10303 GCA_964584035.1 uncultured Gemmatimonadota bacterium
CTTTGTCCTGGCCCCGGCGGAGAGCGCCGATGTGACCGTCACCTTTACCCCGGCCGCCATCCAGGCCTATGCAGAATCATTGCTCATCGTCCACGATGCCGCCAAGGGGACCACCGTCGTGCCGCTCAACGGCGATGGTGTCGCCGCCATGGACCTGAGCATCTCCACCGGGGATATCCAGTTTATGCCAGCCGCCCCGCTGATCGGCGACACGGTCGCCATCTCGGCCCGGGTGCATCACGACGCGCCGCCCAAGACATTCACCCTGTCGGCCGACTCGGTGCTGGTCCGCTTTTACGACGGCAATCCCGACAGCGGCGGCGTCCAGATCGGCACCGATCAGATCATTCCATCGATTCTGGCCGACTCCAGCGAGACGGCTCAGGTTCAATGGGCAGCGGCCGGCGTCGGCGTTCACCAGATCCATGTGCTGGTCGATCCGGATGATGACTTCCTCGAGACAAACGAGATCAACAATCAGGCCAAGAGAGCTCTGGCAGTGGTTTCCAATCCATTTGTGCTGGGTGTGGTTCTAAGCGATCCGTCTCCGACGGGCGCCGGGCCGGTGGATTTCACCATCACCTTCGACCGGCCCATGGACACGGCCGTGGCGCCGGTGGTGACCTATGGATCGGCCAGCCCTTATGACGCTCAGGTCGTCCAGCCCCAGTCGGGCTGGTCGGCCGACTCGACGGAATGGATCGGTCAGGATACCATCGCGGCCGGCAAGGGAGACGGCTGGAATACCATTCGGATTGCCGCAGCGCAGGATCCCGGGGGCCATGTCATGGATACGGATACCTCCCGGACCTTCTTTATCGACACTGCGCCGCCCTCGTCCCAGGCCGCCTCGCCGCGGTATTCCGGCAGCCCGCACTTCCCGGTCAGCTGGTCGGGAACCGATCCTGTTCCCGGTTCGGGCGTGGCCGTGTATTCCGTTACGGTCATGGTGGACGGCCTGTTCCCGTCGACATGGCTGAGCGGCACGGCCGATACGACCGCCGTGTACACCGGGTCCAATGGCCATTATTACAGCTTCAGCGTCATCGCCACCGACAACGCCGGCAACGAGGAATCCGCGCCCGGCGCACCTGACTGCACCACCTGGGTGGACACCCAGGCGCCGCCCATACCGGCCCTGCTATCGCCGCCCGACGGTTTTATCGGCAGCGAGCAGGAGCCCACTCTGTGCTGGGAGGCTGTCTCCAAGGAAGCAGTGGGGACCGGCCGGTCTCAAAATCTCTTATCGGGGGAGACGCTCCCCGCGGTGACCTATCAGCTTCAGCTGTCGCTGAACGCCGGCTGCCAGGATCCGGTGATGGACACGACCGGCTTGACGGACACCGCCTTCGCGGTCCCATCACCGCTGGCCGACGATCAGTATTTCTGGAGAGTGCAGGCGATGGATATGGCCCAGAACGAGAGCGGGTTCCAGCCCGACGACTACTCCTTCCTGGTGGACACACAGAAACCTCTGATCACCGGCACCACACAGTGGCCGGATACCAGCTTCGGCGGTCCGTTCCCGGTGTCCGCCAATATCGGCGATCCCTCCGGAATCAACCTGGTCCTGCTGTGGTACCGTACCGCAGACGACACGCTCTGGCAGGCCGACACCATGACGGTCGCCAAAACGCTGTACGGCGGTTTCCTTCCCGGGCAGATGACGCCCAATACCGAGGTGCATTACTATGTCTACGCCGAGGATGGCGCCGCTCCGCCCAATGTTCAGACCGAGCCGGTGGGAGCGCCAGCCAGCGTTCTGTCCTTCACCGCCTGGGTGACTGGCCTGATGGACGATGAGAACTTCCGCGGCATGCCGGAACAGTTTGCCCTGTATCAGAATTATCCCGACCCGTTCAACGCCGGTACCGAGATCCTGTATGCCCTGCCATCACCCTGTGCCATCACCCTGGAGATCTACAATATTCTGGGGCAACGGGTGGCCGTGCTGGTCGACGGACCGCAGCCGGCCGGTTATCATACGGTGCGATGGGATGGGATCGATAACTTCGGCCAGCAGGTGGCCACCGGGGTGTACCTCTACCGCCTGCGCACGGAAACCTTTCACACCACCCGAAAGATGGTTTTACTGCGGTAACTTAGAGTTGCCGCCCGGCCGGCGGCAGAAGAAGAAATGCTTGACTTTGAGGGCGAATTTGGTTTAATTTAAAGTTTTGACGATGGAATTGAAGACGACGACCGAAGCGTTTTGTCGGACCACGGTAAGACCGGCTGGCCGTTCCAGCCAATCAAGGAGGTGTGCTCCACGTGGCCAGCGTAAACAAAGTAATTCTCATCGGGAATCTGGGCAAGGATCCGGAGCTCCGTTACACGCCGGGTGGATCGGCGGTGGTCAATTTCCCCATTGCCACCAACGAGAAGTGGAAGGACAAGGATGGCAATCCCCAGGAGCGGACCGAGTGGCACAACATCGTACTGTGGGGAAGATTAGCGGAGATCGCTAACGACTACCTGCGAAAGGGCAGCCCCGTGTATATCGAGGGCCGGTTGCAGACCCGCAACTGGGACGACCGGGACGGCAATAAACGGTACACCACCGAGATCGTGGGAATCCAGATGCAGATGCTGGGGCGCGCTGAGGCAGGCGGCGGTGGCAACCGTTCGGGGGGTCAGGATGCTGGCGATGGCCGGAAGACCGGTTCTCAATCCGGCGGAGAAAAATCCGGCGATCACGTCGACGACGATCTCCCCTTTTAGAGCCACGGCGGTCCTTCTCGACGGCATGCCTGAAAACGACTGCATTCCTTGAGACGATGCGATAAGCGCCGCAGGGAAATCATGGGGGTCATCCGGATCCAGAAGGAGGGTGACCCCCACCATTGTATCGGTCCGTTCGCTCTCGGGGAAAACGATCACTATGGTAACCTGCTGGTTTTTATGAGAATAAAACAAAAAACGGATTTCCGAAAATCACGGTCTCACCCTGCCCGGGCTATCATCTTCAGCTTTATGGGTGCCATCCTGGTGGGCTGGATCCTGCTGTCGCTTCCGCAGGCATCCAATGGGCCGCCGCTCTCTGTGGTGGATTCGCTGTTCACGGCCACATCGGCCACCTGCGTCACCGGACTCATCGTGGTGGATACGGGAGCCCGGTTCACCACCTTCGGTCAGGTGGTCATCCTGACGCTTATCCAGCTCGGCGGACTGGGCATTATGACCTTTTCGGCCCTGTTTCTGATCTTCATGGGCGGAAGGTTCTCCCTCAAACACCGGCTGTTGATGCAGGAATCCTTCAGTCAGTATCCGATGAAAGATATTTTCCATCTGGTCAGGCTGGTGGTTTCCTTCACCCTGCTGATCGAATTCCTGGGAGCGCTGTTTCTGTATGGCAAGTTCATTCGGTTCTTTCCACCCCTGCAGGCTTCCTATTATGCCGTGTTTCACTCGATCTCGGCCTTCTGCAATGCCGGTTTTTCGCTCTATGAGACCAGTTTTTTTGCCTTTCAGAACGATCTGCTGGTGAATATCGTCATCACCACGCTGATCATCATAGGAGGAATCGGTTTTTTCGTGCTGGCCGATCTCAATCTCGTGGAGCGTATCGTCCGGCTTCGGAAACCACGGCTGTCCCTGCACACCAAAACAGTATTCGTCGTCACCGGCGTCCTTATTCTGCTGGGCACCGTCTTAGTGCTAACGCTGGAATGGCACAATACTTTGTCCGGGAAACCGCTGGGTGTGAAATTGCTGGCCGCTTATTTCCAATCCGTGACGGCCAGAACGGCCGGTTTCAACACCCTCTTCACCGGCCAGCTGACCAATGCCACCCTGTTTGTTCTGATCCTGCTGATGTTCGTCGGGGCCTCTCCGGGTTCGACCGGCGGCGGCATCAAGACGAGCACCTTCGGGATCCTGATCGCTCTGCTGGTCTCCCGTATCCGGGGCCGGCGGAACGTGGAGCTGTTCGGCCGGACGGTGCCTCTGGGCATTGTGGCCAAGGCCGTCTCGGTAGTTTCCCTGGCGCTGTTCACCGTGATTGTTTTCACCCTGGTCCTCTCGGTGGCCGAGGGCGGCCTGGTTTCCCCGCAGCTGAAGCGGGGTCAATTCCTGGAATTTCTCTTTGAGATCACCTCGGCATTCGGCACGGTGGGACTGTCAACAGGTGTCACCGCCACCCTGTCCTCCTTGGGGAAGATCCTGGTGGCGATCACCATCTTCATCGGACGTCTGGGCCCGCTGTCCCTGGCGCTGGCCGTCGGACAGAGGGTGATACGCCGCGGTTATGAATATCCCGAGGAGAACATCATGGTGGGGTGAAAAGGAGAATGGCGATGCGACAAATTGCCGTTATTGGTTTGGGAACCTTCGGATTCAAACTGGCCGCCACCTTGTCCGACACGGGCTGCCAGGTGCTGGCCATCGATAATGACCGCGATCGTGTCCAGGAAATCAAGGATCTGGTCACCGACGCCGTCGTCCTGGATGCCACCGATAAGGCGGCTATGGATTCGCTGGATCTGGCCTCATTGGACATGGTGGTCGTCTCCGTGGGCCAATTGGAGGACAGCGTGCTGATCTCCCTGTACCTCAAAGAGGCGGGCGTTTCCGAGATCATGGTCAAAGCCCTCAATACCGATCACGCCAAGATCCTGAAGCTTCTCGGCGTCAGCCGGGTGGTGCTGCCGGAAGAGGAGATGGCCGTTCGCCTGGCCGGCACCCTGCTGACGCCCAACATCATCGATCACATCCCTCTTTCGTCGGGGCACAGTATCGTGGAGGTGAAGGCGCCGGGAAGTTTTTGGGGCAGTACCATCGGAGACCTGGATATTCGCAAGAAATACAAGGTGGAGGTCATCGCCCTGAAAAGATACGTCGTCTCCAAGCTGAACGGCGAGGAATCTCTAGACGAATCCAAGACCCGAGTGGTGCCCTCGGCCGGAGAGTTGATTAACTCCGGGGATGCCATGGTCGTCATCGGCAAGAATGAGGATATCGAGAAGATAAAGAGACTGTAGTTATATAAAGAATTGAAGATTGGGGATTTGAGATCTTAAATGTGAGATTGGCCTTCCTCTCCACCGAAATGGCCTTGTGGGAGCGAATCGCTTCAAAAATCTTCAATCGGAAATTTTCTATCTTAAATTCTTTTCATCGGAGGAGCTATGATCAAGCTCTCAGATTATTTCACCCGCCAGACCATCCGGACCGGGTTGGCCAAAAAGAAAAAGGCGGACGTTATCGCCGAACTGATCGGCTGCCTGGCCGAGACCGGGCTGGTGACCGATCAGGAAGGTCTGTTGAAGGCCGCACTGGCACGGGAAAAGATCCAGTCCACCGGGCTGGGGGGCGGAGTGGCCATTCCTCATGCCCGGGCCGAGGGCATTCACCGGATCGCCATGGCTGTCGGCCGCTATGAGGACGGCGTCGATTTTGCCTCCCTGGATAAAAAGCCCGTGCATTTGGTCTTTATGGTGGTTGCCCCGGCCGAAGCCGCCCGAACGTATATCCAGACGGTCGCCAAGGTGGCCCGGCTGCTCAAAACCCGCGATTATAAAGATCGTATTCTCAATGCTGCGGACAGCGCCGAGATCGCCCGGCTCATCGAGGAGTTCGACCTGGAGCACCCCCAGGACGTGCCGGTCAAGAAAACGGATGATGGCCGGGTCATTCACCCGGATTGAGTCTTGATTGGAGAGAACGATGAAGAAGGTCGCCTGTATCATCCAGACGCCGCGAGCCTCGGATCTGCTGAACCGGCTGAACGGGTCCGACTGTTTTCTGGGCGTGACCGTGACGGCCGTGCGGGGTTGCGGGCGTCAGAAGGGACATCTGCCCAAGGAGTTATCTGATAACCACGTTCGCCTTCGGGCCTGCACCAAATTGGAGTTCGTGGTCCCCGACGACTGTGTCGACCAGCTGGTGAACGTTATCGTCGAGGTCAACCGCACCGGGAAACGGGGCATGGGGGACGGCAAGATCTTCATCTCGCCGGTGGAGGATGCCGTCCGTATCAGCAGCGGGCAGCGGGGGGAGGAGGGCGTCAGATAGTCGCTGCGAGGCTGTCGCCAGGCTCTCGACGCCAAAAACCTTTCATCAACTTACCGATGACGATCACCAGGATGACGGTCATGAAGATGATGGTCATCAAAGCGCGATGATCCATTCGGTGAGGTTGACGAATAAACTTCGGCCGCCGGATCGTTTCGATCCGGCGGCCTTTTGTCATCGCTCATCGGATGGCCGGGACCCTTCCGCCTATTCGTTCCTCAGCTGCCGGCCGAACTCACTGACCGGCTCGCTGAGCTTGTCGTAGACAAAGTTATCCTGATGAACGGTGTGGAACCAGTAGTAATAGCCGGCCCCGATCCCCACAACGCCGGGGTCGGTGTAGCTGGAGACCGTGGTGGAATCAAAAGGTGCGATGGGATCAGGCTCGGGATCCGTCTCCCGGTAGACATAATACTTGGCGGCCTGGCTGACATCGACCCAGTTCAGGTGAAGATCATCACCTGATTTCTCCGCCATGGGGAAGATGGTCCGAAAGCTGATCCCGGCGGTGATAATCCAATCCCATTCCCGTTTCTCCCAGGTGGCGCCATCGTAGAGATAACTGTAGTTCCATCCTCCCAGAATGTCAGGGTCGTTTCCTTCAAAGTAGCTGACTTTATCCGGCATCGTGTCCGTGTGAGGTTGAATGCCCATCCAGAACCCGGAGGTGAGGTCACGGAGAGCCGGGGCGGCGTTCAGATCCACGAACTGCGATCTCTTACTGCCATCGTTGTCTGGAGTGGAGAAGGGTACGGTGGCCAGCAGCGCTCCGGGCTGGGTCTCATCCCCGGGGCCGAATACCAGGAGGTCGAAATCGTAACCATACTCCCGGATGATGAGCTGGGCCCACCTCAGGTCGAAGGAATACAACCCCGGGTCCGGAGTAAAACGGACGGCTGCGATCATATCGGTATTCAGCCATATGGCGCTGTTATGGTCGTAGCTGTAAAAATCCTGGTCGTGATACCTCAGTTCGCCCGTGCCGGCGGGATAATTGTAGGCGGCAGGAAGGGAGCTATCATCGTTCTTCAGGGTATCGTTGTCCGGATTGGTGTCCAGGTAGGTGCCGACGGCCTCCGTCCAGATACGAAAGCTGTACCAGCCTTCCTCGCTGAGGGTCCATCGGCAGGCCGAGATGTCCAGGGGCACCTTGGCCGTGGCCAGGGAATCGATCTGCGGGGTGGGAGTGGCCGAGATGACCGTTCCCGGGCCGAAGACCGCCGTCCCGGTGCTGTCCAGGATCGTCATCCTGACCACATACGTCCCCGGAGTCACCGCCGCGGGCTCATAATTGGTCACAGCAACGGTGTCCATCGACAGGACGACATCATTGGCGTTGGGTGAGGAGATCCGGGCTGCGGTGACACCGATGTCGATTTCCGCAAAGACGCCCACCTCGCCGATCAGGGCGATATCGTCGACCTGGAGACCGACGGTGCCTGTGGTATCATCCGTTCCAGAGCTGAGAAAACCGACGCAGACCTGCATCGTGTCCCAGGGAACAGGCGGGTCGGTGAGCAGAGGCGTGAGATCGAAGAGCGTGTCGCTCCAGGCGTCGTTATGCCACCACTGGAAATTATCGATCATGTCGAGCTCGTAGGCTTCATCCTGAAGTACGTGTAGCCAGCTGATATAGGTCCATTCACCATCGTCGAGCTTGTAGGCGTTCCAGGCCAGAGGATGATTGGTGCCGGGATCGCATCTCATCCACCAGTCCAGCCGCAGGCTGCTCATGGCCGTGTCCAGGTCAGCATGGGCGATCCTGGGCGAGACGATGGCGTTGTTCGCGTCGAGAGGGTAGCGATACGAGGAGCTGTCCCCGCAGAGGGCTCCGTAGTTACCGGTGTGAGAGGAGGTGGATAGATGCCACCAGTTGCCGGTGGGCCGGTCGGGGATCCCGCTGCCCCACCCCGGATCGCCGTCCTCGAAATCCTCGAAGAATAGGGTGTCGCCGGTCAGGTTCAGATCGGCCACCATGGCCGAATCCATGTCATCCATGATCATCACGTCGTCGATGATGTAGCCGAACAGGGTGCTGTCGTCCAGGGTATCGTTCGCCCAGTCGGAAGCGCCGGCGAAGGTAATGCGCACGGTGTCGCCGGCGAAGGGCCGCAGGTCATACACCTTGGTGACGATCGTCTCGGTGCCTCCACGACCGGTCCCGTCACAGGAATATCCGCCAAGCCACTGGTCATAGGGCGATATATACGGACCGATCTGTTGACCCCAGAACTCCCAGCAACGGAGGATGTCCCATTCATTTGCGGTGTCGCATGCTATTGGATTCTCGTTCTGGTAATGGGAGCTGTCCGATTCCACCTTGTACGGGGCGATCTCGTAGTAACCCAGGGCATCGCCGGAGACATCGACGCGCACGTTGTAGCCGTCCCAGCTCTCACGGATAAATGTGTCGTGGAACTCCTCGCAGCGGACATAATGTTTGTAGATCAGGAAAACGGAATCCTGATCGGCGGCCAGGATGATCTCGGGCATGGAGGTGTAGTCGATCCTCTCGCTCAGGTAGCCGCCGTTGGGGCCCACCTCGGGATCTCCCCACCACAGTGAATAGCTGCCGCTGATGGCGTTAAAGGTGTCCCGGTGCCACAGGGTGTCCCCTGTCAGTGCGGTTGTGAAGTCCGCCGTGCCCCAGAGAGCGCCGGTGATGCGATCATTCCAGCTAAGCCCCTCAGCGGTGAAATGTAACAGGGTGTCCGTGATAGCCAGTTTTTCATTATTCTGGTTTGACCTTGTCGGCGAGGACTGAATGGTCTGGATCTGTTGTTTTTCCGCTGGAAGACGCGTAGCGGATCCGATCACAAAAACGATACATAGAATTACCAGTGATACTCCCTTTCGCAATGACAACACGATTCACCTCCTCAGTATGACTCGAAAACTGACGATTATTGGTAACAATTTATTGAGTCAATTTAAGTCAACTCTATGACCATTATATCAGAATTTCCATTTTTTGTCAACATTTTTTATTCCTTTACAGCCGCACGCTGAATATTCATAACTGTCTTGAATAGCAATATATTCTAAAAGTGATCATCCACCTCAGCAGCAGGCAGCGGGGCGAGAAGGGCGTCACCTGAATGCGATGAAAAAATCTCGTTGATATGTGAAAGCCGCCGGATCGTCTCGATCCGGCGGCTTTTTGTTGCGGTCCGCTCAGCCTTGTTCCTGATATTCCTGCCTTACCGGGCTGCGCCCTTGGTATTGAACACATCCTTGTCGAACGTTCCCACCCGGTTGGAGTCATTGCTTTCCGATCCCTCCTTCACCACCCGAACCAGATAGTACCGGTTCTGCGCCGGAGGCGACGGATCGGTCCAGAGGTCATTGGTCGTGGAGTCGATGGGCACGCCCGGAGTGAACCCGGGATCGCTGTCATCGCTGTAGATGCGGTACAGCTCGGCGCCGCTTTTGGGCGTCCAGATGAGGGTTAACGTGGTGAGATTCTTGCGGATGGTCAGATCGCTGATCGGCGTCAGGCCGCCCTCGATCGTGGCCGTGATTTGATAGATCAGATCGCTCAGATCAACGGCTCCGGGCAGCCCCTGCTGATCTCTGGTGCTGAAGGTCAGCGTGGCCGCGTAGGTCGATCCGGCCTCGGCCCCGCTGTCGTCGAACTGGACATCGCAGGAAGCCGGCGTGGCGCCCACATCCTGGGCGGTGAATCCGCCGGCGATGCTGAAGCGGCCGTCGCCGCCGGCGATCTGAGCATCGTAGACGTTCAATAAGGCCTGCAGGGCGTCATAATCGTAATTGTGGACTTCGGCCGTTTGGTTGTCAAACTCGCCGATGGCGTGGACGCCGAAGTCGAGCGTGTCCGCGGTGGTTTCGGCTCCCGCCTGGGTCGAGGGCCGTCCGTGATCCAGGACCGTGCCGGACAGGGCCACATCCACGGTGGGATCGTCCACATCGTCGCAGGCGATCTCCAGATCGCCGCTCTTATTGCCCGAGCCGGTCGTGATCATGGAAATGGTGTAATCGCTGCTGTCCTGGGCATCGACCGTGTAGCCTCCGCTGGGGGCGGAGAACCCGGCCGGAGCGGTGAACTCGAGGTCCAGCTCGTCGGCCGGAAGATCGGCGATATTGTAAATCCTGATCGTCTCCTGAGCGGTGGCCCCGACGATGACGGTGTCGAAATCGGCCGCGGCGATCGTCTGGATCCTGGCCGGCAACTGGATATCCAGGTGGACGGGCAGGTGGTCGGAGGCCTGGTGGAGGTTCTCGCCCAGGATCGGGCCGACCGCCTGATTTTCGGGATCATTGATGGATTTAT
>CAZOYL010000097.1:0-10061 GCA_964584035.1 uncultured Gemmatimonadota bacterium
TGGTCCAGTTCACGGCTCACTCCCTCACGGTTCTTCGGAAATACTTCACCCTCAGAACCCATCGGCAGTGACCGTCATCCTGGATGAAGGTACATTTCGCGTCCTATGAACCATTGTATCACAATCTGGATTTTTTGTCAAGACCTTTTTTTTTAATATTTTCATCTTTGCGGTCGTCAGGCTCCGGCTGCGAAGATACCGCAACATTTGTGCCAATTTTAAGTTAATCCTTTTCTGAAGACCCTTCCTCGCCGGCCAGCACGATCCTGGAATAGTCGGCCGCCAGGAGAAAAGTGTCCCGCACCAGAGTCAGCAGCCGCAGCCGATTCAAGCGGAGCTTCTGATCTTCGGTCATCACCAGGATCTGATCGAAAAAGGCATCCACAGGACCGACCAGGTTCAGCGTGGTCTCCAGGGCGGCCCGATAGTCACCGGCACCGACAGACCGAACGATCTCCTTGTGGATCTGCCGGTTGATCTCATAGAGGTCCTTTTCGGCCTTCTCCTGCAGCAGTCCGGCGTCGGGTTCTCCCGAGACCTGTTGACCGCGAAGGATATTGGCCACCCTTCTGGCGCCCTGCACCAGGGCCGGAAATTGCCCCTGGTCCCGAAAATTCTGCAGGACGCGCCCCCGTCCCAGAGCATCCGTGGCCATCCGGTCATCGGCCGCCAGGACGGCGCTGACCACATCGGGATCCAGGCCCTGATCCACCAGCCGGCCCTGGACTCGCTGCCGGAAGAAGGCCAGCACTTGCTCCCTGATCGTCCCGGGGTCATCTTTCAGCTTCGGCCTCAACAGATTCAGGGCCCTATCGACCAAATCGTGCAGATCCACTTTCAGCTCATGGTGCAGCAGGATTCTGACGATACCCAGGGCGCTGCGCCTGAGCGCGTAGGGATCCTGTGACCCCGTGGGGATCAGTCCCACTCCGAAACAGCCCGCGATGGTATCCATCTTATCGGCCATGGCCACCAGGGCTCCGGGTATCGACGGCGGCACATCATCCTCGGCGAACCGGGGCAGATAGTGCTCCTGGATGGCCGCGGCCACCCCGGGCGGCTCCCCCGAGGCCAGAGCGTACTGCTGTCCCATGTAACCCTGCAGGCTGGAGAACTCCTTCTCGCCGACCATCAGGGTGACCAGATCCGCCTTGCACAGCCGGGCCGCCCGGACGGCCGTTTCCCTGTTGTCCCCGGATAGGTTCAGGGCGGCGCCGAGATGCTCGGTCAGGGCCACGATGCGCTTGGTCTTATCATACACCGTCCCCAGATCTTCCTGAAACACGACCGATTTGAGCGTTTCCACCCGGTCCTGCAGGGGTGTCTTGCGATCCTCTTCGAAGAAGAAACGGGCATCCTCCAGGCGGGCCGTGAGCACTTTGTGGAGACCCTTCAGGATGAGTTCGGCCTGCCCGGGATCGCCGTTGCTGACGGCTAAAAACAGAGGCAGCAGTCGGTCGTTCTGATCCACCGCGGCGAAACACTTCTGATGCTCGGACAGCGCCGTGGTAAGAACCTCACGGGGCAGGGACAGAAAACGCTTCTCCAGGAAGCCGCACAGGGATGTGGGAGACTCCACCAGACAGGTGACCGTGTCCAGAAGCCCCTCGTCCGGCAGGGGCCGGCCGCCGTGTTCGGCGGCCGCCGCCACCAGGCCCTGCCAGATCTTTTCACGACGAGCCCGGGCATCGACGATGATGCCGGCCCGATCCATGATGCCGGCGTAATCGGCGGCCGAGGGCACCGTGAAGGGCCCCGGGCTGAGCTGGCGATGGCCGTAAGTTTGATCGCCCGAGGACACCGTTCCCAGAGTAAAAGAGATGACCTCGTCATCCAGAAGGGCCAGCAGCCAGCGAATGGGACGGGCGAGGCGCCGGCTCCCGCGCCCCAGCGCATCGTCTTGGGAAAGGACAGTCCGGTGATCAGACCGGGAAGCAGGCCCGGCAGGATCTCTGCGGTGCTCCGCCCGGCGGTGAACACCCTGGCGAAAACGTAGGCACCCTTGAGCGTCTCTCTCACCTCCAGGTCCGCGAGAGAAAGCCCCCGGCTTTCGGCGAACCCGCGGGCCGCTTTGGTAGGTTTTCCATTCTCGTCGAAAGCCACGCGCCGGGCCGGTCCCTGCTGTTCCTGGACCAGATCCTCCTGCTTCTCCGCCATGCCGGTCACCTCAAGGATGAGCCGGCGAGGCGTTCCGAAGGTCTCGATCTTTTCAAACCCAATCCGGGCTTCCGCTAACGCCTTCCGGACGGAATCCGCCAATTGGTCCACTGCCGGTGCGATATATCCGGATGGCAATTCTTCCGTGCCGATTTCCAACAACAACTCCCTGGCCATACCCTCACCTCGCCTGCTGACGTTTGACCGGGATGTCACGGTCGTGATGTTGAAAGAAGATTTCAACCGTTGGGATCGCCCTGCTCCTCGAATTGAGCCGCATACGCCCGGGCCACCCGCCGGGCCAGGTTTCTCACCCGGGCGATGTATCCGGTTCGCTCGGTAACGCTGATGGCCCCGCGGGCATCCAGCAGATTGAACAGATGCGAGCATTTCAGCACCTGCTCATAGGCGGGGTGTACCAGGCCGAGCTCGGCCAGCCGGAGAGCCTCGCCCTCGCAGAGCGAGAAGGACTGAAAGAGCACCCCGGGAGCGGCCTCCTCGAAATTGTACCGGGAGTGCTCGATCTCGGTCCGCAGGTGAACATCGCCGTAAGACACCCCCTCCACCCACTGGATGTCCTTGAAATCATCCACCTCTTGAATGTACATGGCGAGCCGCTCCAGACCGTAGGTCAGCTCCACCGGGATGGGGTGAAGATCGATGCCCCCGACCTGCTGAAAATAGGTGAACTGGGTGATCTCCATGCCGTCCAGCCAGACCTCCCAACCCAGGCCCCAGGCCCCCAGAGTGGGCGATTCCCAATCGTCCTCTACGAACCGCACGTCGTGATGGCGCAGATCGATATCCAGCGCCTCCAAACTTTTCAAGTAGATGTCCTGAACGTCCGGCGGAGAAGGTTTGAGGATCACCTGATACTGATAATGCTGCTGCAGCCGGTTGGGATTTTCACCATAGCGGCCGTCCTTGGGCCGCCGGGAGGGCTGCACATAACCCGCTTTCCAGGGATGCGGTCCCAGCACTCTCAGGAAGGTGGCCGGATGAAAGGTGCCGGCTCCCACTTCGATATCGTAGGGTTGCATCAGGACACATCCATAATCGCCCCAGTACTTCTGCAGCCGCATGATGATGTTCTGAAAGGTCATTTTGCTCTCCGTTTTGTGCAAGTTCTCAATAATTTTCCAAATACCACCACCGGCGCTGCAGCAGCGGGTCGACCACTTCGGGCGTCCGGCGCGTCATACGATACACCGTTTGAAGCCGGGCGCCCTGCCGGTCGGGATTCAGCCACAGCCAGACCATCTCTCCCACGGGGGTGACCTCAAAGGCCCTGCCCCGGTCGCTCTCGCAGATGAGCGTGTTGCCGTTGGCCAATCGCTGGGCAGAGCCGCGGGCCGGCGAATAGAAATCCTCCGGCTGGCCGGCCTGATAGGACCAGACGATCTCTCCCGATCGGGGATCCAGCTCCAGGACCCGGGAGTATTCCCGGCGAACGCCGTTATCGAACACCAGGATATGGCCGTTTTCCAGCAGGCTGGGATGGTGCGGCCATTGCAGACGGCCCTCGCCCCAGGCCCACAGAACCCGATAGCTGCCTTTTTCCAGGATGACGATCTGGTTCACGTTGCGCAGGCAGATGAGCAGGTTTCCCTCCCGGAAACGGGCATCCTGCCGGCCCAGCGCGGTGGCCGGCAGCAGGGAAATGGTGTTCATGTGAAAGTAATCGAAATCATACCGCCCCTTGGCGACGGCCGCTTTGATGTCGCTGGCCTCCCGGCCGCTTTCCGGCCGGCCGGCCAGGGCGCTGTCCAATACGGTATCGAGAAAGGAGCGCGGGTCCAGGACGGCTTTCAGCTCATCGAGATGATCGAACGTAGACCATTTTCTCAACTCCTCGCCGCCGGGAGTCAGGTGCACGATGGCGTCGAACCAGACCCGCATGCGCCGGTAGATCTGATGATCCCTGACGATGGCATACAGGGTGCCGTCCGGCGCCGGAGCCAGGTCGTGGTGCACGGCATATCGCTTCTGCCAGATGATTCGCGAATCCCAGTCCAGACGAAGAAGCTTGCTGTGCTGCTTGATGGCCAGCAGATCCCCGTTGTCCAGCATGACGGCATGATGATAGGAGCCGCTCTCTTCGGCAGAGAGATAGTCCCACTGGTGAACGACCCGGCCCGTTAGATCCATCAGAAAGGCCTGGCCGGTGAACCGGGTGCAATAGAGATGGTAGCCCGGCTGAGCACGGTCGCTGTCGAAGAGCACCACCCCGGAGAGATCGTCCCCGACGGTATCGGCAGCCAGATCCACATAGGGCACGGCGCGAAGCCGCTCGATTCGTTCCTCCCAGTCGCCGGTCTCCTGACCGGCCGGCTGTCCTGGTAGAACAGCCGGGGCGACAAACAACATCATCAAAAGAAAGAAAGCTCTCTGAAAAAACACCACCGATGGTTCCCGCGAGGAATTTTTTGTGACGCATTTCTTCCATAAACACGAACAGCGAACACCGCCGCGATGTTATCCACCCTCCAGCAGCCCTTCGATCACCGTCACCGGATGCCGGATCATCCGGTAGAGCGTCTTGCGCGTGTCGCCGATGGTATCGGGATTCAGCCAGATCCATACGATCTCCCCCTCCGGGGTCACCTCGAAGGCCCGGCCCTTGTCGCTCTCGCAGATCAGGGTATGGCCGTTGTCCAGCCGTTGGGCGGAGCCTCTGGTATAGGAATAGAACACCTCCGGCGGCGGCGGCGCGTATTCCCAGACGATCTCCCCGCTGAGCGGATCCATCTCCAGCACCCGCGACCGCTGCCGCTTGACGCCGTTATCGAAGATCAGAATACGCCCGTTCTGCAGCAGGGTCGGGTGATGGGGCCACTCCAGCCGGCCCTCCCCCCAGGACCACAGAACGCGGTAGGTATCCCGTTCCAGCAGGGCGATCTGGTTCACCGACCGGAAACAGACCAGAAGATTCCCGGGCCGAAACCGCCGGTCCTTTTCGCCCAGCAGCGTTCGAGGAAGAACCGTGATGGTGTTCATATGGAAATAATCGTAGCCGTGTCCCTTGCCGGCGGGCCTTTCCGCATAAACAGAATCGTCTCCCGGCGGAGGCGGAGGGTTGGGCCGTTCGTCCAGCACCGTGTCCAGAAAATCACGGGTGTCCAGAGCGGCTTTCAGTTCATCGAGATGCCTGTATGTTTCCCAGCGATCGATCTCCCGGCCGCCGGCGGTGAGGTGAATCATGGTGTCGAACCAGACCCTCAGGCCGCGGTACTTCCGGATCTCCTGCACGATGACATAGATGCTGCCATCGGGGGCTGCGGCCGCATCATGATGGGCGATCATGGCCTTCTTCCAGAGCACCTCCGAATCCCAGTCGATGCGGACCAGTTCCTCGTTCTTCCGGATGACGATGAGGTCGCCGTTCTCCAGCAGGATGGCATGATCGGAGCCGCCCGTTGTTTCGGTCTCGGAGGGATATGACCAGCGGTGCACGATGAATCCCTCCATGTCCAGCAGAAAGGCTTCCCGGGTGTCCTTGGTGCAGTAAAAATTATACCCCGGGCAGGCCTTCTCCGGCACCCAGTACAGCACGCCGGTCTGACCCTCGGCTACCGTCTCCTCGGTGGTTCCTAAATAGGGCACCGAACGAAGCATCTCCAGCCGCCGTTCCCAGTCCTCAGGCTTGTCCTCATCATCGGCCACGAGCGGTCCGGCCGAGACCAGGAGAACGACCAGCAGGGAAACGACCTTTTTGAGATCGCGGATTGAACGATAGATGATGAAGATGCCGCAGCCTCCGTTCTGTTCAGCGCGGATCATCGGAACTCCAATCCTTCAGCAGCGGCTCGATCACCCCGGCCGGCCAGCGGATCATCCGGTAGACGGTCCCGTGACGATCTCCCTTCATCAGGGGATTTCGCCACTCCCACACCCGCTCGCCCCCCGGCGTGATCTCGAAGGCCCGCCCCTGATCGCTCTCGCAGATCAGGGTGTTGCCGTTGGGCAGCCGCTGGGCGGATCCCCGGCCATAGGAATAGAACGCCTCCGGCGGATCGGCCCGGTACTGCCAGACGATCTCTCCTGAACGGGGATCCATCTCCACCACGCGCGAATAACCTCTCCGCACCCCATTGTCGAACAGCAGGATGCGGCCCCCGGGCAGCATGGTGGGATGGTGCGGCCACTCCAGCCGGCCCTCGCCCCAGGACCACCGGACATCGCCGGTCTTTTGGTCCAGAACGGCGATCTGGTTGACGTTGCGCAGGCAGACCAGCAGGTTGCCCGCCCGGAAACGGTCATCATCCGCTCCCAGCGGCGTGTCGGGCAGCAGGCTGACCGCGTTGAGATGAAAATAGTCCAGCTCCCGGGCCCGGCCGCCGGCCGGGCCGCTGATCCGGGAGACAGCCTCGCTCTGTTCGGGACCTGCGGCCGGCAGATCGTCCGAAGGACCTTCCGCATGCCTGTCCGGGAGGCCGTCTGACAGGCCGCCCAAAAGACCGTCCGAAATCCCGTCCGAAAGACTGTCCAGGTAGGTATCCAGAAAGGAGCGGGGGTCCAGCGTCCGGCGCAGCTCCTCGAGATGCTCATAGGCGGACCAGCGGGCCAGCACCTCCCCCTGCCGGGAGACGTGCACCAGGTCGTCGAACCACACCCGGTAACCCCGATAAGGGTGCCGGGCGCGGACGATCACCCAGAGAGTGCCATCCGGCGCCGGGACGGCCTCGTGATGGGCCTTCATCTCTTTCTGCCAGAGAACCTCCGAATTCCAGTCGATCCGCTTCAGCTGAGCATACTCATGAATGATCAGCACATCTCCGCCGGCCAGCATGAAGGCATAATCGGCATTGACCCGCCGTTCCGGCCAGTAGCTCCAGCGGTGCGCCACCACACCGTCCATGTCTACCAAGAACGCCTCGCCGGTCGCCCACGTGGAATAGAAATTATATCCCTCCCAGGCCTGATCGGGGTCATGCCAGACCACACCCCGGAGACTGTCCTCGTCGGCGATCTGAGCATATCCCAGATACGGCACCGAGCGGAGCATCTCCAGCCGTCGCTGCCAGTCATCAGGTCTCTGCTGTTCCTCATCACCAGCGACCGGGACAACGGCCGAACCGGCCATCGATAACAGGATCACGGCCAGGCCGGGGAGAAACCATCTCCAGTATGAAAACCAAAAACGAGCGCTGGGAACGTAAATCATCATAATCTTCAAATAGATTCAAGGATCGAAACGGTTATGGCCCTCCGGATCGGTCACCTTTCCGCGGCGGCTCCATCGTTTTCCCGGACTCACTGTTCGGCAGCCATGATTCCAGCGCCTCTCCGGACCAGCGGATCATACGATAGAGGGCTTCGCGGCGCCCGTTGCGGACGAACGGATTCCACCACAGCCAGACCGTCCGGCCCTCTGCGGTAACCTCGAAAACCTGCCCCTGGTCGCTGTTGCAGATCAGCGTGTTCCCGTTGGGCAGCCGCTGCGCCGACCCTTTGCCGAAGGAGAAAAAGCTCTCCCGGGGGGTCCCCTGATACGACCAGACGATCGCGCCCGTCAGGGGATCCGCTTCCACCACCCGCGAATACCGCCGCCTGACGCCGTTGTCGAATATCAACAGATGGCCGTTTTCCAGAAGGGTGGGATAATGGGGCCATTGCAGCCGGCCCTCCCCCCAGGCCCAGAGGACGCGATAGGTGTCCTTCTCCAGGACCGCGATCTGGTTTACGTTTCGGAAACAGACCAGCAGGTTGCCTGCCCGGAATCGCTCATCCTCCCTCTCCAGCGTATTGGCCGGCAGCACACTGACGGTGTTCATGTGGAAATAGTCATAGGGCTGCCCGCCCGGCTTTTCCGCCGTCCTGACCGCATCCAGCTCATGGCCCTGCGGCGACCAGCCCTGAACGACGCTGTCTAAAATCGTGTCCAGGAACGATCGGGTGTCCAGCGCCGCCGAGATGTCTTCCAGATGCTCGAAGGTCGACCATCGCCCGATCTCCTCTCCATCGGCGTCGAGATGGATGATCCCGCAGAAATGCACCCTCAGGCCACGGTACATCTTCAGTTCCCGGTAGAGGGCATAGAAGGTCCCGTCCGGGGCCCGGGCCACGTCATGATGCACCGGAAGATCCCGCTGCCACAACAACTCCGAATCCCGGTCGATGCGCATCAGCCGGGATTCCTTCCTGATGATCATCAGGTCGCCGTCGGTCAGCAGGAAGGCGAAATCGGTGCCGTTCTGGTCGTCCTCCCCGGCCGGCGGCAGCTGCCATCGATGCACTTCCCGTCCCCTCATATCGAATAACTGGGCCGCTCCGAACGTAAGGCTGTTGAAAAAGTTATAGCCGTCCCAGGCCAGTTCGGGAAGATAGACGGCGACGCTGGAATCGACCTCGCCGGCCTCGCTCCGGGAGAACGCCAGATAGGGCACGGAACGGAGCATCTCCAATCGCCGCTCCCAGTCTTCGGGCCGGATCTCGTCATCGGGCTGAGTCTCATCTTCGGGCGTGGCCTCGTCCTCGGGCCGGGCCTGATTCTCTGCCCGGGTCTCATCCTTGGTACAGGCCTCATCCCCGGCCAGGGCCGCGCCTGCCGCCAGCATGGAAACCAGCAGCAAACCGGGGAAAACCTGTTTCATATTGAAACCTGACGATCGAAGCATAGAAAGGTTCAATCCTGCGCCGTCCTTCGGGTATCGGGAATTGGTTCGCTATTCGGGATCCGGGTTTGGGATTCGAGGTTCGTGCATCCGGGTTCAAGAATCTGGATTCGGGATCCAGGATGAGGGTTCGGATCGTCGACGATCGGTCAACGAAGGTTTACTTCAACCTCTCTAAAAATTTCAACGATGCCAGCGGTCGATGATCCTCGGCGCAATGGGCCACGAACTCCTCTACAAGGGCGGTCACCCGCCGCACGTTCCCCCGTCCAGGATCGAGCCGGCCGATGGCCTCGAACTCATCGCTGAGAAGATGCTGGAGAAGCTCAAGCACCTCCTCGGTGATGACCGCATGAGCACTCCCTGCGCCGGCGCAGCGGCTGCAGATCGCTCCTCCCCCGGAAGTGCTGAATCCCTTCAACTGCCCGGCCACGGGACGTCCGCACCGCGAACAGGCATAGAGCTGAGGACGAAATCCCAGCAAGGCAACGATCTTGAGCATCAGGGCCGAAAGAAGCATCGACGGCCGGTCCTGTCTCTCGAGGGTCTGGAATCCGCCCAGGAGCAGAGGAAAAAGTTCCGGCACCGGCTCGGCCCGCATCACCATCCGGTCCACCAATTCCACCACGGCACTGGCCCGCCCCAGCCGTTCGGCATCTTCCCGAAGTCCATAAAAATCTTCCCGTAGCGTGCTCTCGGTGACCAGGCCGAGATCCCTGTTCTCCTTGAGATACAGAATGACACTGCTGTGAGCGAACAGATCCAGGCCGGCGCCGAACCGGCTTTTCGGTCGGCGGGCCCCCTTGGCCACGGCGGCCAGCTTGCCGAACCGCTCGGTAAACAGCGTCAGGATCTTGCTGGTTTCTCCCAGATGGCGGGATCTGAGAACGATGGCCTCCGTCTTCCGCAGAGCCATGGGAGATCCTCAGCTTGAGGCCAGCAGCCGAAGAAGCATAAAGGCCAGGCCGAAATAGATGAACAGCCCGACGATATCGTTGCTCATGGTGACGAACGGTCCGGTGGCGATGGCCGGGTCGATATTGAACTTCTTGAAAATCAGAGGAACCAGCGCGCCCATGGTGGCGGCCACGGTGATGGCGCTGAGCATGGCCGAGCCGACGATGACGCCGAGCAGGGCATCTCCCTGCCAGATGAAGGCCACCAGGCCGACGATGACGCCGCACATCAGCCCCATGAGCAGCCCGATGCGCACCTCTCGCAACAGCCGGCGGGCGATGTCGAACAAGCCGATCTCGCCGGTGGCCAGCCCCCGGACCACGATGGCCGAGG
>CAZOYL010000098.1:0-9942 GCA_964584035.1 uncultured Gemmatimonadota bacterium
CCTGCGCGTCGTCTTTCAGCCTGTCGATGATGATGCCGTCCGTCTGGGACATCGGGCGGGCTCCTGGTCGGTCACAAAAATTATCTCTTATTGCCGCCGGCATTATTCCTTTTCGCCGCCCTCCACCTGTCCGGCGCGGGAATATTCCAGCAGGGCGGCGGCCAGCTCGGCGCAGCACCAGGACAGCGGCGAGGCCTGGCTGCAGCCCGTTCCGTTGAGGTAAATGCGCTCCGGCGCCAGGCCGTAGACGTTGAGGTTGGACAGCATCCAGTCGATATGTTGCCGGGCCTGCTCGTTATCGCCGCCCCGGGCGTGAACCTGGGCCGCCGCAGCGGTGGTAAAGAAGAACAGATCATGGCCATAGCCGGCCAGCCCCGGGTCGGGAGAATCGAAATACTGCAGGCCGCCGTGATCCTTGAGGCACTGTTGGGTATAGAAACGGTTGGTCGATCGCATCTCGTCATGGTCCGGATAGCCCCACAGGATGCCGAAGTTGGCCGAGGTGTCCCACAGGTAGAGTTTTTCTCCTTGCGACCCGGAGCGGCTGCGTTGATCATCCGCCTTGCCGCCGGCGAAGCGGACGTCGGCATAGGTCCCCCGGGAGGCGTCGAACAGGAACCCCAGCGAGGAGGCGATGCGCTCCGATGCCCGGGTGTAGCGTCCGGATCTGAGAGTGTCGCCCTGGTCCGCGGCCATCCCGGAGGCGGTCTCCAGGGCGGCCGCGGCGACCATGTTGGTGGCCGGCAGGTAGCCGCTCCACTCGACGATGCCGCCCTCGAACAGCAGGCCCTTCTGATCGATATGGTCGACCAGGAAATCGGCCAGCTGAAATAAGAAAGCGGGCTCGACGGGCCATAGGCCGGTCCGGGCGTGAACCTCCGCGGCCAGCCGGATGAGATAACCGTTGGAGTCCCATTCCGGCTCGTCGTAGCGCGCCCCGCTGCCGGCGTCCACGGCCTGGCCGCGGGCGTCATAGCGGGCGTACCACTCGCCCGGCGTCTTTTGCGGTATCTCCGGCCGGGCCCAGAAGGCCATCACCTGGCGGGCCTCCTCGGGATGGCCGGTCAGCAGGAAGATCCGGGCGCACATCAGGGCATCGCGGGGATACAGCTGGGGCATGTTGTGAGTTTGAAACTGGCCGGTCACGTCGGCCGGGATCTGTCCGTTGAGGCAGGCCGCCCGGGCGGCACAAAGGTTCCGCCGGTAGGTCTCCAAAAGGACCGGCCGGTCGGCGGCCGGCATCTCACCGGCCCGCAGCCAGGCCTCCCAGTGGGCTGCCGCGACCTTCATGGGATCGTTCTGTGCCTGAATGTTCCTCAACCGTCCGACCGCCTCCTCGGCCGTTTCCCCGGCGGCCACGACGACCGTTACCGCCCCGGACTCCAGAGGGCCGCTGATGGACAGTCCCATGGCGTCGATTGAGGCCTGGCCATCGCCCGAGTGGGTGCCGACGGCCAGGGAGACCCCATTCGTCCAGGTGAAGACGGCCCCTCCGGGCAGGATCTCCGAACGGTCCAGCAGAATGATCCGGTCGGTGTGGATGCGGCGCAACAGACGGGCCCGGAAGCGGAAGGAATGGTCCGGTGCGATCCCCGGGACCCGGTAGTTCAGCAGGATGGCTTCATCGGGATGGGCGCGGGCTCGCTTCTCGAACTCACCCAAGCCGGAGATGCGGTGTTCCGCATAGGCGGTGTAGGCATCCTCCATGCCGACCGAATCGGGCAGGGGAAGATCCCTGGGGCAGACCGCGCCCGACGGACCTATCACCTCCAGATCGGTGGAGGCGACGTAGTCGGCCGTGAAATCCCGGTAATAGAGATGCTGGATGCCTCGCAGGGCGGACTGCTTGAAGGGGCCCGGATGGTCGGAATAGACCGCGCAGACCGCACCGTTCCCTAAGATGGCATAACCCGGCCAGCATCTGGGCATGGGCCGTTCCTCCGCGTCGGCGGTTGGGGTGGATATCATCAGGAGACAGAACAGGATCATAACCAGCATGGCGCCTCCCTGCGTCTCATTCCCGGCGGCCTTCGCCCTGCGCGAGGGTGAAAATTCCAAGGGCGTTACTTCCTGCGCCCGTCACTCTCCTCCAGGGTGAAGGTCCCGCTCAGCCGGCCGTTCACGGTGACCGTGTAGGTGCCGGCCTTCAGGCCGGAGGCCATCAGCGGGATGGCCTCCCGGAAGGGCACGATCACCTGCGGGCAGTTCATCCCGGCGGGACGTTTGGTCGTGATGGTGATCTCGAACTGCCCGCCGGCCACCTTCTGCTCGATGCTCTCCAGGGTCGTGCAGCCGTCCGAGAAGTAGCCGCTGACCACGGCCTGGACCCGCGGCGGCGCCGAAGACAGCACTTCGATGTCCAGGGCCTCGATGCCGGCCCGGCGGCGAACGACCTCGGGGAGCCCGGCCTTTTTATCAGCCGGTTCATCGGCCGGCTCGTCAGCCGGTTCATCGGCCGGCTCTTCGGACGGGTTCTGTTCTTCTTTGTCCCGCTGATCCAGCAGCTCGGCTAAATCGGTTCGGTATTGATCGGGCTTGAGCTGCAGCGATCGGCGATGCGCCGCTCTAGCCTCCTCGATCCGGCCGTCCCGGAACAGGGCCTCGCCCAGGCTGTCATGAGCGTTCCAGGAATCCGGGAAAGCTTGCGCGTTCAACCGAAAGATGGCGATCGACTCCTTCACCCGTCCGGTCCGCATCAGCCGGTATCCCACGGAATTGAGCTCGTCCTCGGAGAAATCGTAGGCCTCGGGATGGTCCCTTTTCAAACGGTGATATTGTGCCAGGGCGGCCTCGAGGCCCGACTCCATGATGGTCCGATACAGCGTCATGGCGATGGACTTGCGGGGCAGCTCATAGGGCAGGTCATAGAGGATGTCGATGATGCCCCGGTACATGTCGCTCAGCTGGGTCCAGCCGGCGATGTTGCACAGCAGGATGATGCAGTGGCCGTTCTCGGGCAGCCGGACGATGCGGCTGTTGAACCCGGCCACGCTGCCGCTGTGGCCGATGGATAGGGTGCTGTCGCCGGTCTCTCCCAGGGGGATCCTGCTGACCCGCAGCCCGTAGGCATAGTTTTCCAGAAAGGGGGTGAACATGATCTCCTTGTGTTCCGGCTCCAGCAGGCGGTCGGTGTACAGGGCCCGGTCCCAGCGGAAAAGATCCTCCACCGTGGAATAGATCGCCCCGGTGCCCAGCAGGTTGTCGATCTGGCGGTAAGGCGCGTTCTCGAAGCCGTCCACGTACTGCTCGTAGCCGGTGGCTCGGTTCTCTAAGATAACCTCGGGGTGGTCCAGGCCGGAGTCGGTCATGCCCAGTGGCCGGAAGATTCTCTCCTTCAGGGCCTCACCGAATTCCTGGCCGGTGATCCGCTCGACGATCAGACTGAGCAGGTAGAAGCCGCCGTTGTTGTAGCGGTACTGGGTGCCCGGCTCGAAGAGCAGATCGCCGCTGGATAGCGAGTCGATGACGAATTCCGGCGACAGCGGGTGGCGCATCAGCTCGTTCCAGAATCCCGGGGCGTCGGAGTAATCGGGCAGGCCGGAGGTGTGGGTCAGCAGATGATGGATGGTCACCCGTTCGCCGGTGTCGAGGCGAAACTCCGGCAGATGATCGGTGAGCCGGTCATCCAGGGCGATCTGTCCCTCCTCGACCAGCTGCATGATCATCGTGGCCGTGAACTGCTTGCTCATCGAGGCGATCCGGAACCTGGTGTCCGGCCCGTTGGGAATGGACCATTCCTTGTTGGCCATCCCCCAGCCCTTCTTGTAGATGACCTCTCCGCTCTCGGCCACCAGCGCGGTGCCGTTGAAGCGCCCGTCCTGATAATAGATCTCGATCAGCTGGTCGATTTGGTCGGCGTGGTCGTCGGCCAGCGAATTACCGGTGGCGGCCAGTAAAAGGAGTGTCAGCAGCATCGTCACGAAAGCGGTCGAACCTTTTGGGGATCTCATCTTGAAATCCTCTCTGGTGGTTGAGGGGGACCTTTGGTTGAGTCCCGTCAAATAATCGTGTAACAATTTCGGCTCAGCATCGTAAACTAGTTTGCGACACAAACCGAGTGTCGTCCATCAAACCGTTACTCGACCGGCATCTTAGCCGACCGCAAGCTCTTGCTTAATTCAGCTTCCAATCGGCGTCTAACGGACACACGGAAGGAGGTCTTCCATGAGCGAGTCTCTCGACATCAAAAAACTGGAGCGAAAAGCATTCGTCTCCTATCATCAGGATGGGCTGTGGGATCTCTTCGTTGGCGCGTTGCTGGTGGCCTGGGGCCTGACCCTGGGGACTCATTTAACCGGCATGGGCGGGATCTGGTTCGTGATTCTGTTCCCGATCCTGCTGGCGGCCAAGCGGCGCATCACCTACTCCCGTCTGGGCTATGCTCAATTCTCCAGGGAGCGGCGGGATAGGCGAAAAATGGTGGCTCTGCTCTCCGTCACCGCGCTGCTGGGACTGCTGGTGGCCTTCCTGTGGACCAGCCGGAGCTTTCCCGGCCTGCGGGACGGGCTGCATCGATATATCGAGATCTTCTTCGGCGGCTTGATCGCGGCTGTTCTTATCTTCAAGGCCGTAATCAGCGGGATCCGGCGGTTGTATCTCTATGCGGCCGTCGTCCTGATCTCTTTCGCGGCCGCCCAGTGGTATCCGGTCCGTATCCAGTACAGCTTCATCGTGTCGGGAGCTGTCATTCTGCTCGCCGGGGTGGTGGTGTTGACCCGCTTCCTGCGGGCCTATCCCCGGGAGCGGGCAGACATGACCGGCGATCCTGGACCGCCGGCCGTTTCCTGATGGGAAAAGCCATTATGAAAGAGAAAGTGTCAGACCAGGGCATTTCAAACACCAGGGTGATCGATGAAGGCATTTTAAATATCGATCGAGTCATCCATGAGCCGGCGCGACTGAAGATCGTGGCCCTTCTGTCCGTGGTGGAACGCGCCGACTTCCTCTTTCTCCTGCGGCAGACGGGGCTGACCAAGGGCAACCTGTCCTCGCATCTCAGACGACTGGAAGATGCCGGATACGTGGCCGTGGAGAAGAAGTTCGTCGAACGGGTTCCGAGAACCCTGCTGCGCCTCACCGATCGGGGACGGAAGGCCTTTCTCTTCTACCGGAGGCGGCTGCAGAAGGTTTTCGATGAGCTGCCCGGCTGAGGCTCGGCTCACGTTTCCGGTCAGATCCCGCAGACCTCACCCATCCAGGCGTCTGCCCGTTCGGAGACGCTCCCTCACCGCTCCATTCGCAGCACCTTGGCTCCCCGGAGCTGCCCCTTTTTCAGTTCCAGCAGCGCCCGGTTGGCCTCCTCCAGGGGAAATTCCTCAAACTCCGGCCGGATGGGGATCTCCGCAGCCATCTGGAGGAATTCGCTGACGTCCCGCCGGGCCACGTTGGCCACGCTCTTGATCTCCCGCTCCATCCACAGATGCCCGGCGTAATCGCAATTCAACAGATAGTCCCTGTCCGCGTCCTCCTTGCGGATGGCGTTGATCACCAGCCGCCCGCCCGGGACCAGGTTCCTGAGCGCCTCCACCACCGGTTTCCAGGCCGGCGTGGTGTCGATGATGGCGTCCAGCTTGAGCGGCGATGGTTCCTCGGTCGCCCCCGCCCAGGCGGCGCCCAGCTCCAGGGCGAAGGCCCGCTCGCGTTGGTCGCGGGCGAAGACGTAAACCTTCGTCTCCGGAAAGCGATGCCGGACCATCTTCAGCACCAGGTGGCCGGAGGCCCCGAAACCGGTCAATCCCAAGGACTGGCCGTCCCGCAGGCCGGTCAGGCGCAGGGAGCGATAGCCGATAGCTCCGGCGCACAGCAGCGGGGCCGCCTGGCTGTCGCTGAAGCCGTCCGGAATGGGATAGGCGAAAGCCTGGGGAACGACCATCAGCTGGGCGTACCCGCCGTCGGCGTCCCGCCCGGTGGCCCGGAAATCGGCGCACAGGTTCTCGTTGCCCTCCCGGCAGAACGAGCACTCGCCGCAGGCCGAGTAGATCCAGCCCACCCCGACCCGGTCCCCGGCGCTATAGCGTCCGGCCCCGGGCCCGAGTGACTCCACCCGGCCGACCACCTGGTGGCCGGGGATCACCGGCCACCGCGGCGGCGGCGTCCGGCCCTCGATCTCGTCCAGCTCGGTGTGACAGATGCCGCAGGTCAGAACCCGCAGGAGGAGCTCGCCCCGGCCCGGCTTCGGGTCCGGCATCTCGGCCGGCTGCAGCGGCCGATCGGTTTTGGTCAGATCGGCCAGCTCCCTTAACACCATGGCCCTCATTCTTCTTCCGCCCCCTCTTCGACCTTCCCCACCGGCGCCAGGTAGATGGCGAACTCATCCCGGCCGTCGACCCCGACCAGCTGATCGATCAGCTCCTGATGATAGGCCGCGATGGCGCAGGTGCCCGCCCCGATGGCCTGGCAGGCCAGGTACAGGTTCTGGCAGACGTGACCGGCGTCCAGCAGGATGACCTTGTGGGCGGCGATGTCGTAGCGCCATTCCATGCGGTAGGGAATGGCCGTCCAGATGAACACGGCGGCGGCCTGGCCGGTGAAGGACTGGCCCAGCGCGGCCGGGACGATCCTGTGATGCAGCTGGTCATCGCCATATTCCAGAAGCAGCTGGTGCTCGACCGGCAGATAGCGGTACAGCCCGGGCTCCAGGCCGGTGACCTTGAAGACACAGAGATACGTTTCCAGGGCATGGCGGCAGCCGGCCGAGGGCACCGTGCGCCGGGCCGACCCGGAGGGCAGCACCTGGCGGATGCCCTGCGTGGCCCACAGCAGAAAGGAAAGCTCCTCCAGTTTCAGGGAATCGGCCGTAAACTGGCGGTGGCTCTGGCGGCGGTCGATGGCCGAAAGAAGGCCGCTGCCGGCGATATCGGTCCAGGCGCCGCGCTCCGGCAGATCGATGCGCCGGCCCCGGGGATCAAAGGGTTTCTCGATCGGCGGCACGGGGAGGCCCCGGCTCTGGTCGGTCTGCGAGAAGTCGATCCGCTGCCGAACGCCGTCCTTGAGAAACTCACGGTATCGGTCATATCTCTTGTTCATGCTCGCTCCCCGATCGTTCTCGATCAGCATCTCTCTGCTATACTGTTATAAAGATCGTTCCCGGGGTTGGTCCGGGACCGACCGGATGACCCGGCCGCGGTACATGCGAAAGATCTCCGGATACTCTGTCTCGAAACGAACCAGCTCGAGCTCGTGCTCCGCAGCGATGGTGTGCTCCACATATCTGGCCTGGTTCTGGCCGCCGAACCCTCTGCAGGTGACATCGATCTCGATCGTGCCGAAATAGACCAGAAAACCTTTGGGGACCTCGAACCGGGCCAGGGTGAGCATGCCGGCGTCCAGCCAGGTGGGGTCCCAGGGACCCGACACCACCTTGATGCGGATATCGTAAATTCCCGGATCGACCTTCTCGGCGATGGGCAGGTCGATGCGCTCCTCTCCGTCCGAGAGGATCAGGTCCCGGACCTCATAAGGGATGGAGGTCCGCTGACCGACGCTGCGAAGCTCCAACGGTGCGAGGTTCAGAATCTTTTTGCAGGCCGAGTCCGGCCGGATGCTGATCCGGCCGAGGACGATGGAATCCTCGGCGCTGTCGATGTCCGAGGCGCGCAGCCCGGCTCTGGAGGAGCAGGTGCACAGCGCCATCAACGGTATCAGGGCTGCGATCAGACCGGCCGGGATCCATCGTTTTAATCGAAAGGGTGCCATAGGGTCTCCCTCCTTCCGGAATGGCTCTCGCGCCTCACGGCCGGGCGGCGATCATGTGCTCCTCATAGACGGCCGCCGGCTCGAATCCCAGCCGCCGGTAGCAGGCGATGGCGGCGGGGCTGTCCGCCCTGACGTTCAGGCCGATGTCATCGACCGTCTTGAGCAGATCCCGGCACAGCCGGGCACAGGCCGTCCGGGCCAGACCCCGGTTACGGTGCTGCGGATGGGTGGCCACATTGCCCAGGGCGGCCACCCGCCGCTCGGGCGAGTGAACGTGAACGCCGGCAGCGCAGACCAGCTCGGTGTCGCGGCGTATGCCGCAGTAAAGGCCGGTTTTCAACATGTGTGGCTCAAACCAGTGGCCGGGATAGCTCATCTCGAAAAAGCGCTTTAGCTCCGCCGAATGCTCGAGACCGAGAGGGATGACGCCAGCAGTATCGATGCCCTCCAGCCGGCGTCGATCCCGCAGGATCATCCTGTGGAATCCGCCTTGCGGCTCGACACTATACGGGTCCTTGAACTCGACGGACAGGCCGGGGCTGAGATGGGCGTAAAAGCTCACTGGCAGGAGGGGTGTCGTCATCCGGATGAGGTTTGCCAGAAGGACCGGATATCGTTTCGTCAGGCCCAGCAGCGTCGGCCGGGACAATCCCGAATAGAGCAGCAGAACCGGCTTGGGGCCCTTTTCCGGAAGGGTATACCAGGTGGTATGAGGCCAGAAGGCCTCGTCCAGATCGCCGATCTCATAGAGGTGGAGGGAGACATCATCGCCTCGCAGGAGGGATTCGATCTCATTCTTATCGTGCAGGCAGATGGGCAGCAAGGGACTCGACCCCCATGGAGCGATGGCATGGCATCGGTCAGTCGGCGATGAATTCCCCCCGGGCCACCAGCACCACCCCTCCCCCGACACGGACCTCGACATCGTCGCCGTTCTCCTGGGCTTTCAGCAACAGCAGCGACGGCCGCCCGATCTCATAACCCTGCTCCACCCGGATGTCGATCCAGTTGTCCCCGAAGTAACGGTGCTTGACCAGGTATCCGGCCAGGCAGCCATTTGCGCTGCCTGTGGCAGGGTCCTCGGCCACGCCGTAGTAGTGGGCGAAAACTCGAACGCTGAGATCGTTCTGTTCCTGGTGCGCCTGCGGGCAAAAAGCCAGCATGGCCTTGGCGTCGAGGTTTTCCACCAGTTCCAGAGAGCGCGACACGTTGACCCGGATCCGGCGCAGTCCTTCCAGGGTCTTCAGTGGAACGATGATAAAGGGTAAACCGGTGGAAACCTCCTGCACGGGAAAGTTGTCGTCCAGGTCTTCCTCCTGGAGACCCAGAGCACCAGCCATCCCCCGGGCATCGACAGCCGGCCCGAAAACCGGTTTCTTCTGGGTCATGATCAGGGTTTCGGGATTGTTTTGATCATAGGAGAAGGCCACCGGTATCGGTCCGACCCGGAGATTGAGGATGACTTCTTCGACCGCCCGGCCGATGATGGTCTGCTGGATGATGAAGGCGGTTCCCAGCGTGGGATGGCCGGCAAAGGGGACTTCTCTGTCGGGCGTGAAGATGCGCACGTCGTAGCCATCGTCGCGCGTTTCCCGGGAGAGGATGAAGGTCGTCTCGGAGTAGTTCATCTCCTTGGCGAACCGTTGCATCTGTTCATCGGAGAGACCCCCGGCATCCGGGAAGACGCCCAGCTGGTTACCGCAGTATCTTTTCTCGGCGAACACGTCGACGATGAAAAACGGGTGTCCGGTCGGAGAAGGTGTGGACATCGGTCTCTCCTTCGATCTTTTGGCGATGATCTATGGGCGCGATCTATAGACAGTGATCTATAGACGGCGATTTATGGCTGTTTTGCAGGCAGACCGGCCTGGATGCCGGCCGCAATACGCTGAGCCTCTTCCTGGGTAAAATCGCCGACGATGACGGCCCGGCCCTCCAGGATGGGAGCGTTGATCATGGGGGCCGACAGCAGCCGGCCGTCGACCAATATGCCCATCTTTTCGGCGACATGTTCGCCGGTTATCCTGGCCAGCTTCTCCTTTCCCGCCGCGGTGAAGATCAGGTCGACCACATATTGTCCCCCCCAGTCGGCGGCTTTGGCCGAGGAAACATCCCTGTTGTCGATAAGAACTTCGTCGTGGAGATATAATTTTTCTCCGGTGGGATCGAAGGTCATCTCGGTAAGGCCTTCTCCCGGCTCCATCTGGGCCAGGCGGAATTCGAGCCTCATCGGCTGGGGCCCTTTGG
>CAZOYL010000099.1:0-9914 GCA_964584035.1 uncultured Gemmatimonadota bacterium
TGTCTATTTTTATTTCAAATTAAAGTGGACCATCTTACCCCTCTTCCCCACGTTGTGCATATCGATCTGGTTGCATATGCGAGAAATTTGAAATAAAAATAGACAACCTCTCGGCTTCGTTCGTTCAAGGAAACGAGATGCGGTTCTCTTCATTCAAAATTTCCCGCTCTCTTCATGTAACAATCAAATTGGAGGTTGAAAATCTTAATTTAAAATTACTCGCACACTCCACCAATGAAACACTCTCAACGGGAGGAGAGGGGTGAGGAGGCCAACCTTTAATTTTAAATTTAACTTTCCAACCCCCCATTCATCACCATTGCACTCCCATCCCCTCCAATACTTTCAACACCTCCTCGGTGACTACATCGACCACCTCCTCATCCACCACCCCGACCTCCCCCGAGCCCTCGCCGGTGCCGCCGTTCTCCCGCCCGCAGGTGCCGCACTGGCTGCAGGAGATAACATTCTCGCCCAGCCCCATCTGAGCGCGCATGGCCTCCAGCCGCCGGACCTCTTCCGGAGGCAGGGTACGGATATTGCCAAGCTGCCGGGCCGCCAGGGTCACCTGGGCGGCGTGCTCCACCTTCTCCAGACGGCGGTAGGCATTGATCAGATCAGGGCCGATGGTGAGTGTTCCATGGCGATCCAGGATCAAGGCATCATAGCACCGGATCAACTCGCGGACCTGCTCACGGCCTTGCTCTGTGGAGGGCGTGGCATACTGGGTCGTGGGTATGGTCCCCATGGTCAGGACCACCTCGGGGATGACGCACTGGGCCAGGGAGATACCGGCCACGGTGAAGGCCGTGGCCAGCGGCGGATGGGCATGGATCACGGCGCTCACGTCGGGACGCTGCCCATAGACCTCCAGGTGCATGGGCAGCTCGGAGGAGGGCCGTTGAGCCGCATCGACGGGCCGCCCTTCCCGATCGACGATGACCAGATCTTCCGGGCTCATCTCGCCCAGACAGACGCCCGACGGAGTCAGCAGCAGCCGCTCGCCGTCCAACCGGACGCTGATGTTGCCGTCGGTGGCGGCCACGTAGCCGCGCTGGTACATCCTCCGGCCGACGGCGACCATCTCCTGGCGATGTTCCGATTCGGATTTCATGCTGGTTATTCCTGTTGCGGGTACCAGGACTCCCGGCCCTCGATGCTGACCTCATCGACGATGCCCACGATGATGGTGCGAATGGCCCCGTTGGGCGCCCCCACCACCTGGCGGGCGCCGTTGCCCTCATCCAGCACCAGGACCACCTGCCCGACCCCGGCATCGACGCTGTCGACAGCCAGAACATAGGAGCCGTCGGGATCCCCCTCGGGATTCAGCCGGTCCAGCACCAGGAGTTTGCGGTTTTCATAGATATCGTCGTTGATCTCCGATACCAGGGTGCCGACCACCTTGCCGATGAACATGGCTATTCCTTTCCCTTGCTCCACAGCTCCCGCCCCTGGACCATCAGCTCGTCGACCAGCCCGACGATGGCCGTGTCGACCGGGACGAACTTCACCGGGCAGGCCAGGGCGGCCTCGCGGCTCTCCTCGTAATAGATCAGCTCCCCGGGGCCGGCCATGGCCGTCCCGTCGGCGGCCACCCGGTGCCGATCCATGGGCTCCAGGTTGCGGTCGAGGGGCTGAATGATGAGCAGCTTGACGCCTTCCAGGCCCTGGTATTTCACCGAGGCGACCAACGTGCCGACCACTCTGCCGAGCTTCACCGTTCCTCCCCCCTTCAGGTTCTGGGCCGTTCGTGGATCTCGAAGCGCGTGTCGGCGGCGATGCCGTCCGCCATCTCATGGTGCAGCGAAGGGATCACGGTGCTCTGAACCCTCGCCCCCTGGCCGCTGACGGCCTCGGTGCCGATGGAGACGGCCGCCTCGACATCGGCCACCTCGCCGGCGACCAGGGCCAGGCCTTTTCCCGCCAAGCCATTGGCCAGCCGTATCTCCAGCAGGACGACCTCGGCCCCCTTGACGGCCGCGTCGGCCGCCCGGATCACGGCGGCCACCGTATCGGTCTCGATGACGCCCATGGTGTCGTACTCGACCCGCTGCCGGCCGCCCTGAATGGCTGCAAAGACGGTGTCATGAACCCGGGGCAGATAGACCTTGTCCACCACGGCCTGGCCGCCGGTCTGGAGGCCGGCCTCCAGGGATTCCTCCACCGAAGCGGTGTCGCCGCCGACGAGGACCAGGTAGCGGCCCTTCTGGACCGTCCCGGCGCGCAGGAAAGTGATCGGAGCGCGCTTCACCATGGCGTCGCCGGCGCGTATCCCCGCGGCAATTGAATCGAACTCTATCAGAGCGATAGCCGGTCCCATCAGACGATCCTGAAATGATCGACCAGCACACAGCGCCGGTCTCGTGAGAAATGCCGGGCCGAGGTCAAGCCCTCGCCGGTGGGACTGGCGATCGAAAAGGATGTGTGCCCCTCCCCACCGTATCCTAATCCGGCCACCGAGGGCCCGTTCTTGATGAAGATGCTGACGTTGATCTCCCGGGCCATGCGGCTGAGGTGGTCGATGTTCTTGGAGTGCATGGTGGCCGTGTGCCCAAAGCCGTGTTCCACCCGGACGGCCAGATCGATGCCCTCATCCGCGTTTCGCACCCGCACCAGCGGGAGAATGGGCATCATCTGCTCGGTAAGCACCAGGGGGTGGTCCCGGTCCACTTCGACGATGCCCAGGCGGATCTCCTTCCCGACACGGATGCCGATCTCCCGGAGGATAACGTCGGCGTTCTGGCCGATATACTTCTTATTCATCACCCCGGGCTTGCCGGGACCGCGAGTCTCCTCAAAAATGACCTTTTCCAGCTGCTGCAGCTGATGCCCGCTGATCTCCACACAGCCCTGCCGGCAGAGGCTGGCCTTGAGCTGGTCGGCGATGCCGTCCACGGCGATGATCTCTTTTTCCAGAACACAGACGATGTTGTTGTCGAAGGAGGCCCCCATGATGATATCACGGGCCGCCCGGTCCGGATCGGCGGTCTCATCCACCACCGCCGGAGGATTTCCCGGTCCGGCGCAGATGGCCCGTTTGCCGCTGCGCATGGCCGCCTTGACCACTCCCTCGCCGCCGGTGACCACCAGCAGGCGCACCCGGGGATGCTGCATCAGCTCCTGAGCGCTCTCGATGGTCGGCTGGCTGACGGTGGCGATGACGTTTGCCGGCCCGCCGGCGGCGACGATGGCCCGGTTGAGCAGCTGCACGTTGTAGACGGAGCACTGTCGGGCCCCGGGGTGAACATTGAAGACCACCGAGTTGCCGGCGGCGACCATGCCGATGCTGTTGCAGATGATGGTCGAGGTGGGATTGGTGATCGGGGTGATGGCGCCGATCACTCCGTAGGGGGCCGGCTCCACCAGGGTCAGCCCTCGATCGCCGCTGACGGCCGTGGGGCAAAGATCCTCCGTGCCGGGCGTCTTGTCGATCACCAGGCGGTTCTTGGCGATCTTGTCCTCCAGCCGTCCCAGCCCGGTCTCGTTGAGGGCCGACCGGGCCAGCTCCTCGATGTGCTCCCGGAGCGTCCGGCGCATGCCGGCGATGATCTTCCGGCGGGCCTCCAGCCCCAGGGCGGCTAGCTGTTTTTGAGAGACGACGGCGGCCGACACGGCCGAATCGACATCCCCAAAGACCCCCTCGCCCGATCCTGCCCGGGTCCCGCCGGTATCCCGGACAGGAACGCCGTCCGTCCTTTTGGCCAGCCGCTCGGTGACCCGTTGAGCGATGAGGTCGATCTGATCCTCGGTGAATATCACCTCAGCTTGTCTCCTCAGGCATGGCCGTATTTATGGAACTTGAGCTCCTCGTCGATCTCCCACAGGTCGACGATAGCCATGACCACCGCGTCACAGGGCCGCCGGTCGGTCATCACCGTCTGCCGGGCGGAACTGCCGGTGGCGTACAGGACGATCTCTCCCACGCCGGCGCCGACGGCGTCGGCAGCGATGATGTAGGCGCCCGTTTCTTTCTGGTCGGTATCGATCTGTTTGAGAACCAGGAGTTTCAGATTCTCCAGGCTCTCCTCTTTTCGGGTGGACACCAGCGTGCCCACCACTTTGGCCAGAAGCATTCCTTCTCCTCAATGATTGACCGCCATCCTCAACGATCGTCTCGGCCGTCACACCCGGGGGGATCGAACCCTGCGGATCCCCCCGGAAGAACTCCTCAGCACGATTACTCGCTCGTCTTACGAGTCTTTCGCTGAGCCAGGGCCTCTTCTTTGCGGCCCAGCGGCAGCACGATATCGATATTGGTGTGCGGGCGAGCGATGACGTGGACGGATACCACCTCGCCGACCTTGGTGGCTCCGGCCCGGCCGGCATCCAGGGCCGCCTTCACCGCGGCCACATCCCCGCGGATGATGGCGGTGACATAGCCGCCCCCGGTCTTCTCATAGCTGACCAGCTCCACCTTGGCCGCCTTGACCATGGCGTCGGAGGCCTCGACCATGGCGGCAAATCCGCGGCATTCGATCAATCCCAACGCTTCAGTCACCGATTTCCTCCTCCAGAAGAAGTGTCCGTTTCTCGTCGATCAGTGAACGATCGGTCAGATCTCACTCATTTTTACTGAACTTCTCCACGCCGGTGACGCTCTCGATGCTGGTCACGGCCGCTCGATAGCCGACGTCGATATCTCTCTCTTCCCCTCCTAAATAGACGCGGCCGAAGCTCCCGAAGGCGCGCACCTCCAGAATATTGATGTCGGCCGCTTTCTCGGCCTCGTTGGCGGCCAGCGAGGCATAGGCCGCCGGCTGGACCTCCATGACGTAAAGGGTCTGGCCCGGGATGATCATGTTCCCGTGGCGCATGCGGTTGATCAGCTGCGCCTGGTGATCGTCCAGCCGTCGGATGACCTGGCTGGACAGAAGTCTCGGCTTCCAGCGGTCATCCTCTTTCAGCTCGAGGGCTTCCAAAACCGCCCCCCCGGCCTGGCGGACGTCGGCCTGGGAGTTGGAGTGGATTTCCAAGAGCCCATAGAGACGCTCCACGATCTGCATGCCCGGGGTGACATGGGTGGATTTCAGGGCGATATCGGTGATCCGGTTGATTTCGATGCCGGGCGAGATCTCTATCCATAGAGAGGCCATGTCGGCGATGGGCAAAAAGCCCTGAGCCACCGTTCCCATAAAGGCAGCGTACTGCGGCTGCAGGCTGTCCAGAAATACGTACGATCGCAGATCAACCAACGCTTGTTCCCCCTTCGGTCTTTATTCGCTGTGACGAGAATTGGCCTTCCATTCCACCACGCAGATCTTTTCCTCTCAGGCCGACGCTAACAGCCGTTCGGCCTCCTCTACGATCTTCACTCCGGCGCTGGCGCCGATGCGGGTGGCCCCGGCCTGGAGCATCTTCTCGGTATCGGCCAGGGTCCGGATTCCTCCGGCCGCCTTGACCTCCAGCTGGCACTGGACGGCCTCCTTCATCAGGGCGACGTCGTGATCGGTGGCGCCGCCCGGGCCGAATCCGGTCGAGGTCTTGACGAAATCGGCCTTGGCCTCCCGGGACAGCTGACAGGCCCGGATCTTTTCTTCATCGCTCAGCAGGGCCGCCTCTATGATCACCTTGCTCCTGGCGCTGCCGTCCCGGCAGGCTTCGGTGACGGTAGCGATATCCCTCCGGACCAGGTCATCCTGACCGCTTTTCAGGGCCCCGATATTGATCACCATGTCGATCTCCCGGGCGCCGTCGCGAATGGCCTGCCGGGCCTCGAATCCCTTGATCTCCGGGGTATTCGCTCCCAGTGGAAAGCCCACCACGGCGCACACCCGGACGGTGCTGTTGGTCAGCAGTTCGCGGCAGGTCTTCACCCAGGTCGGGTTGACGCACACGGTGGCAAATCCGTACTCCCGGGCTTCCCGGCACAGCTGCTCGATCTGCTCCCGGGAAGCGTCCGGCTTCAACAGGGTGTGATCGATGAACCGGGCCAACTGGGCCGGTATGTCCCGGACGCCCGGCGCAGCGCTGACCCTGCCGGCGCCCAGGTCGATGATCCGGCGGACCTGGTCGGCCTGTTTCTCGACACACTGTCCGCAGCCATGGCAGGGATCGCAGGCCAATTCCAGCGTCCTGGCTAAATCCTCGGGGGTCGAACGCGACTCGATCCGGTGGACGATCCGGTCGACGACATCGTCGAGGCCGTCCGCTCCGGCCTGATCCGAAGACGTCTTCCGGGCGGTCCCGGGGCAATATTTTTTCTCCACGTCCATCGTCTGGGAAACTCGGCGGAGATGACGCTCCGCCGTGCAGTCGGTCTGAAGCCAGGTGCTGACGATGTCCCGGGCCAATCCGGGCCCGACCAGACCTCCCCCCAGGGTGAGCACATTGGTGTCGTTATGCTCCCGGCTGTTCCTGGCCGTGGACAGGTCGTAGCACAACGCGGCCCGGACGCCGGGCACCTTGTTGGCCACCACGCAGGATCCGAGGCCGGCGCCGTCGATCATGATGCCCCGCTGGGCTTCACCGGAGCCGACCATGGCAGCGACCTTCTCTGCAAATATCGGATAATCGACCGCTTCTTTCCCGGACGTGCCGCAGTCGACGACCTCCTTGCCCAATTCCCGGAGATACCCCTTGAGGTTCTCTTTGAGCTCGAAACCGCCATGATCGCAGCCGATGGCGACCTTCCTCACCTCACCGGCCGGCAGGGACCGGTCCGTCCCCCCCTGAACACTTGCAGTCTCCACCTTCAGGCCCATCTGCCCGAGGGCATCGCGGACCGCTTTTTTGACCGTATCGGTCGTCAACTGAGTCTTCATTTGCAGTAAAGTCTCTCTCTGGCCGCTCAAGGTTCGCCCTCATCCTTTTCACGACCATGTTAACCCATCGGCGCCCCTTCTGTCAAGTCTTTTTTTGTATTTTAGCGTTCTCGAAATTCCCGGCCGCCCCACTGTCCGGCTAACCTATTGTCACAGTGAGCACTGCCTGCAGTCCTCGGGGCGCATCATCTTTGCAGTACTATGCAATAAAAATTCCCGTTTTCCTCGATGCGACAGAAATACGGGAATCATACTTGACAGAGGCGCCGTATTGGTTATATTTCCGGCAGATATCCACAGGAGAGGACGGCCATGACCGACGGATCTAAAACCAGCTTCCTGCTGCTCATCATCTATGTCCTGTTCATTCTCTATGGCACGACGCTTCCTTACGATCTGACCATCGACGCCGAGATCGTCCGCAGCAACATCAGCAACATTCGCTGGCTGCCGCTGGCACGCCCGGACGGCTCACGGGAATCGATTCCCGACATGGTCGGCAACCTGCTCCTTTTCCTCCCCCTGGGGGCACTCATCGGGCTGATCACCTTTCAGCTGCAGCGGAACGGCTTCTGGTGGAAAGCCCTCGCCGGCGCCCTGGCCGGCTCGGCCGTCCTCAGCGGCCTGGTGGAAACCCTTCAGCTGTTATCGATCTCCCGGGTCACCTCGGTCACCGACCTGCTGACCAACAGCCTCGGAGGCCTGTCGGGAGCGCTGTTGTCCGTGCTGGTTCTGCTCATATTCAGAGAGCGCCTGTTGCGGTGGCTCGGCGGAAAGGCGATCCGCTCTCCCGAGATGATCCTTCTGGCCGCCTACTTCATCGTGCTCTTTCTGTCTGCCACCATTCCCTTCGACATCTCCCTGGACATCGGTCACCTCAAGGAGGGCCTCAAATCCGTCCGTCTGGATCCCTTCTCCGATCCTACTCCCTATCCCAAGATGCTCGGCACCTTTCTCTGGCTGGCGGGGCTGAGCTTCCTGCTCTGCCTGGTCCTGGGCCGCCGGAGGGCCTTCGGCCGTAGCCGCGGCGGCCGCCTGCTGGCCGTTCTGCTGGCCGTGGCCGGCTCCACGGGCCTGGCGATATTCCTGGAGCTGCTCCAGATCCCGATCGGCTCCCGGGTGGCCACCACCCGGGATGTTCTGGCCGGATCGGCCGGCGCCGTGTACGGCGCCTTTCTGTTCGTTCTCCTGGGGCCCGCTGTTCGATCGCCGGACCGGGCCCCCACCGGGACAGGTGAAAGCGCCCGGCAGGGCCGGCGCATCTTCCGGCTGGTGGTGATTCACTACCTCATCTTCCTGGTCCACGGCGCCCTCTATCCCTACACATTTATCCGACCGGACGCCCTCTCCAGCTCGGTCCGCGAGGCCCTGGTCCCCTTCGCCAGTTACTACGGGAAAACCAACGCGCTGGCCCTGTTCGACTTCCTGGGCGGCATCGTCCGCTTCGTTCCCCTGGGATTTCTCCTGCAGGGACACGGTCGGGCCCCTGGCGGGCCCCGGAAACGGGCCGCCATCCTGATCTGTTTGCTGGCGGGGGTGGTGTTGGAAGGATTGCAGCTCACTGTGGCCGGACGCTTCGCCGACAGCTCGGACGTCATCGCCGCCGGCTGCGGCGGTTATGCGGGGTGGCGGCTGTGGGTCTGGTGGCAGGGCGCCGCGGAGCCGGCGAACCGGGCATAGACCTTTTCGGTCCGCTCCACGGTCCGCTCGACGCTGAAATCTTTGACCGTTTCCTTCCCCCGGGCGCCCATCGTGCGGCGCAATCCGGCATCGCTTCCCAACCGGACGATTGCTCCGGCCAACTCCTCAGGCCGGCCGGCCGGAACCAGCAGCCCGTTCTTCCCCTCTTGAACGATCTCGGGGATCCCGCCGGTCCGGGTGGCCACGACCGGTTTCCCCAGCCCCATGGCGTCCAGAAGCGACGTGCCCATGCCCTCCAGGTAAGAGGACAGGACGAACAGATCGAACATCCCGATCAGGTCCAAAACGTCCTCTCGAAATCCGGTAAAGATCACTTCCCGGGAGAGCCCCAGCGATCCGGAGAGCTTCTTCAGCTCGGCCTCCAGCTCGCCCTCGCCGACGACCAGGAAGCGAACGGCGGGCAGGGCCTGTTTCACCATCGCCGCCGCCTCTAAAAAATTCCGGTGGTCTTTGTGCGGGGCCAGGGCGGCCACGATCCCGACGACCAGCGCTTCCGGGGGAATACGAAGCTCACGGCGCAGGGCGGAGGGATCGCCCGCCACCCGGAGCCGCTCCAGGTCGATCCCGCTGGGCACGGTGATGACCCGCTCCGGCGCCAAGCCGTCTTCCAGAAGCACACTCCGGATGCCCTCGGAAATGGCCAGGATGGCCGTCAGGGAGGGACCGTACTTCCAGCGGTTCAGGAGATGACGGTGAATATGAAAATCGACCCGGCGGGTCAGAAAGCGCAGAGATGCGCCCGAACGCCGGGCCGCCAGGAGCCCCAGGGTGTGGGCATGGGCGGTGTGAAAGTGGACCAGCTCGATCTTCTGCCGGGCAATGATGCCGGCCAGTGCCCGTACGGCTGACAGATCCCACTCGCCCCGCATCCTCACCGGGCAAACAGACAGGCCCGCCTGGGCGGCCCTGTCCATCAGAGGGCCCTCCGGCGGGCAGGCCAGGAAAACGCGGTGCCCGCTGCGCTGCAATCCCCGGCAGAGCCACAGGGTCTGCTGCTCGCCGCCCCGCCAGGTGCGGGCTGAATTGAGATGCAGCATCCGTAATGACCGGGGTTTGGGGGCCTGCCGGGGTTCACGATGATCGTTCATCGGTCGTCTTTTGCAGTTCCCATAGTTTGGCGTACTTCAGGAAGACATAAAAAGCTGCAGTAAGCGACAGGATCAGCCCATGGCGACCGTCCAGAAAGCCCCGTCTGAGCAGATAGGACTTGAGGAACTTGGCCGGCGGACGGGTCAGCAGATCCCACAGGGAGGCCCTCCGGCCGCGTTCATGCTGCGCCCGGGCGAAGATAGTCGAATAGCTCTGTATCTTCCCAATGTTCTCGAACAGATTCTCGTAGGTGTAGTGGAGAAGATCGGCGTCCAGGACCATCACCTGGCCGTCCAGCCGGACCTTCTCGTGGAGCTCCTCCCCCGTCCAGCGGCCCTTCGACCGGCGGAACAGGCGCAG
>CAZOYL010000100.1:0-9907 GCA_964584035.1 uncultured Gemmatimonadota bacterium
CACCACGGTGAGGTACAGGGTCACCGGCTTGAGCAGCGGCAGGGTGATGTGCCACCAGCGCTGCAGCGCGTTGGCCCCGTCGATCTTGGCACTCTCGTGGAGCACCTGGGGGACCCGCCCCATGGCCGCCAGATAGAGGATCACGCCGCCCCCGGGAGCGGCCAGCATGCCGCTGAGCATGATGCTGCCCAGGGCGGTGTCCGGGCTGCTCAGCCAGGGAAAGGCGGCCAGCCCGGCCAGGCCGAACAGGTAGTTGAACAGTCCCCAGGTGGGATCGAAGATCCACCGCCAGACCATGGCGATGACGACCGCCGAGGCCACTCCGGGCAGGTAGTAGGCCGAGCGGAAAAAGGTCTGCGCCCGGCGGCCCAGCGGATAGATCAGGCTGGCCAGCAGCCGGGCCACCACGATGCCCCAGGGGACCATGATGACGGTGTAGATGAAGGTGTTCCGCATGGAGATCCAGAACACCCTGTCGGTGAAGGTGGTCTTGAAGTTGTCCAGAAACACCCACGGGCTGCCCAGGATGCCGGCCAGGGGATCGAACCGCTTGAAGGCGATGACAACCGCCAGGATGACGGGGACGGCGATGAAGATGAAAAAGACGGCAAAATCGGGCAGCAGGAAGATGTAGGCCCAGACATGCTTGCGCACCGCAGCCGTGAACCGGCGGCGCAGGCGGGGAGCGAACAGGGTCAGGGCCGCCAGGAGGGCGATGACGGCCCCCGCCAGGTAGGCCCACACGGCCCGGTTGGCCAGGCCCAGATCCTCCTGTTCGGCCTCGGCCAGGAGCAGCTCCACCTCCTGCCGGGCGGTGGCCATGGCCTGGGAGGGCGTCTTGCGGTGCAGCATGGCCAGCTGGATCTGCCGGGCGATACGTTCGTCGATCTTCTGCCACAGAGGATGAAACGGGCGGATGACCATGTTCGGCAGGGCCTGCTGAACGATACGCATGTACTCGCCCCGCTCCGGGTCATCGTCGTAGAGATCGCCGGCCGAGCGCCGGGACGGGAAGGTGCCCATGTAGCGGCAGTATTCCTGGTTCTCGCCGTTGGTCATGAACCGGGCCAGCTCCATGCACAGCCGCCGCTTCTCGTCATCCTCCTGCTTGAAGACGACCCAGTTGCCGATGCCCGGCGAGGCGGTCAGCAACTCCCCGGAAGCGCCGATGGGGAAACAGGCCACGGTGAAATCCAACAGCGGCTGGACCATGTCCGGCTTGCCCTGGGCCAGCCACTCGGCGTTGCTCTCGGCCCGCTTGATGTTCGTCTTGACCAGGGTGCTGATCGACCAGGTGCCCTGGCAGGTCACCGCCGTTCGCCCGGGCGTCGAGCTGAACAGGGTCCAGGTGTTGTCCTGAGTCAGCCCGCCGGTGTTGGGCAGGGCCACGTGATAGCGATGCTCCAGGTCGACCAGTTTCTGGATGCCCCGGACGGCCTCCGGGCTGTCGAAGGAGAAACGCTGGTTGTCCGGGCTCAGCGGCCGGCCGCCCTCGCCGTAAATAAAAGCCCAGGCCTCGTTATTGCCCGGCATAACGTTGAAGCCGACCCCGTAGACATCGATCTTGCCGTCATCGTCCCGGTCGAAGGTCAGCCGCCGCATCTTTTCCACGAACTCATCCCAGGTCCAGATGCCGTTTTCGGGCAGCTCCACGCCCCGCTCGGCGAAGATATCCTTGTTCAGCACCATGGTGTAGACGGTGGCGTACCACGGCCAGGCCCAGATACGGTCCTGGTAGGAGAAGGCCTCCAGCATGGCCGGGTAGAAATCCTGGCGGTCCTGGTCGCTCAGATAGGGATCGATCGGCTCCAGCAGACCTTTCTCCACGTAGGTGAACTTCAGGGCGCTGCCGGCCACATCCGGGGGCGTGTTGCCCATCACGGAGATGTCCAGCTTCTGTTCGCCCTTGGTCCAGGACAGCCGGTTGAAGCGGATCTCCACCTCCGGATGCCGTCTCTGGAACTCGTCCAGGAGCTGGTTCTCCCAGTGGTCTTTGGCATAGGTGGCCACCCCGGCGCGGCCGGGACGGGGATAGTCCCACACGTCGATGACGATCCTGCCGTCCTGCTGCCGGCGGCAGGATGATGACAGCAGCAGGGCAACCAGCAGCACGGCAAGGAAGGCGCAGACCAGGAGGTGTTTTCTGCTCACGAAGACATTCCTTTCAAATGGAATAGCGTTTTTGTAACACATTGCAATGAAAAAGTCAAGGCTTTTTTCGAGGATCGCAAAAGATGGGAAAAGTGCTTGACAGCCGCCTTTCAATTGATTACCGTAAAGAAAGATCGCCCGGTAAAAGAAGAAGTTCGAGAAGGAGCACCCATGGACACACTCGAAACTCTGACCCAACAGCTCATCGCCGGCCAGGCGGATCAGGTGGCCCAATCGACTCAGCAGGCCCTGGAAGAGAGTCTCGAGCCCCTGAAAATTCTCAACACCGGGCTCATCCCCGGCATGGACGAGGTGGGGCGCCGATTCAAGGACGGAGAGATGTACGTGCCCGACGTCCTCATCGCCGCCCGGGCCATGCGGGCCGGCATGAACGTGCTCCGGCCCCTGCTGTCCCAATCGGAGATTCCCTCCCTGGGTACCGTCATCCTGGGAACCATTCAGGGCGACCTCCACGACATCGGCAAGAATCTGGTGGGCATCATGATGGAGGGAGCCGGCTTTGAGGTGATCGACCTCGGGGCGGACGTATCGCCGGAACAGTTCATCCAGGCGGCCCGGGAGCATCAACCCAGGATCATCGGCATGTCGGCCCTGCTGACGGTCACCATGATGGGCATGAAACAGGTCCTGGAGGATCTGCAGGCCGAAGGGCTCCGAAACCGGATCGTGGCCATGGTGGGCGGCGCCCCGGTAACCCAGGCCTTCGCCCGGGAGATCGGCGCCGATGGCTATGCTCATGATGCCGTTTCGGCCGTGTCGACGGCCAGGGATCTGCTGAACCGGAAAGGCCCCTGAGCCGGCCGGTTGAACATCCCAGTATGCGGATTCCGCCCCGGCCGGCTCCGGCGGCGCCCCCATCCTCCCCCCTCCCTCCCCATCCTTCGACGGCTTTCTGCCCGGAGACGGTTCCCCGACATGCCCATAAGCGGAGTCAAACCTTGACCGGAAGCATTCAGCCGGATTTCGAAAGACTGCGAACGGCCCTGTACGGCGGTCAACCGGATCGAGTCCCTCTGGTGGAGCTGTTCGTCGATCCGGTCGTCCGGGAGGCCTTCCTGGGCCGCCCGGCCGTCGACCTGGCCTCGGAGATCGAGTTCTACGCCCGGGCCGGATACGACGCCATCAAGATCAGTCCCCGGGTAGACATCAATCCGGGCCGGCGGGAATCGAAAGACGCCCGCCGATCCTCGGCCCGTCCGGAGTTCAACCGCGACCGGCTGTGGGCCCCCCAGCGGGCGGGCATGATCACCAGCCGGGAGGAGTTGGAATCCTATCGCTGGCCCCGGCCCGAGGAGATCGATTACGGCCGGTTCGAGGAGGCGGCCCGTATACTGCCGGACGGAATGGCCATCATCGGGCAGTACGGCGACATCTTCACCTGGGCCTGGACATTGATGGGATTCGAGACCTTTTCCTTCGCCCTGGCCGATCAGCCGGACCTGGTCGAGCGGGTGATGAACATTCTGGGCGAGCTGATCACCGGCATGTTCATGGTCATGGCCCGACTGCCCCGGGTAAGCGCCCTGTGGTACACCGACGATCTGGCCTTCAAGACCGGCCTGCTGGTCTCACCGGAGGTCTTCCGGCAGCATTTGTTTCCCTGGATGAAACGAATCGGGCAGATCTGCGCCGACGCGGATCTGCCTTTCCTGTATCACTCCGACGGCCGGCTGGACGACGTTCTGGAGGACCTTTTGGACTGCGGCATCGACGCCCTGCACCCGATCGAGCCGCAGGCCATGGATATCCGAAAATTAAAGAAGGATTACGGCCGCCGGCTGTGCCTGATCGGCAACCTGGATCTGGAATATACCCTCACCAGGGGCACCCCCGGGGAGGTCGCCGAACAGACCCGGGCGCTGATCCGGGACGTCGGCCCGGGAGGCGGGTACTGTGTCAGCTCCAGCAATTCCATTCCCAGCTACGTGCCCGTTGAGAACTACCGGGCCATGGTGGAGACGACCCTGGCCTGCGGGTCCTACCCTCTGAAATGACCCGCCTGAAACGGCGCCTGCCGATCACATCCGTTCGACCTTTCCCGGCCGCTGAAGCGCTCACCGGGGAGGGGGAAAAATGTATTGACACCGGCTGATTTTTCTAGTACTTTTAAATTGATCGCGGACCGCAAATCAGAAACTCTTAAGGTATAATCAATTAATATACTTTCTGTTAGAAAAACCCACGGCGACCGGCCGGTCCAGATGAACTGAGAGGATGAGCGATGTCCCCAATCACGAGAAAGTGCTTCACTTTTCTGTCCTTAACCATGCTGATCGGGGCCATCTCCGGCGGCTCGGTCCAGGCCCAGGTGTCCGGCATCTGGAGCGAGACCACCGAGGAGGACTTCGCCACCGGCCCGGGGGTGGACACGGTCAATGTGGACATCCATACCAGTCCGGGCGACATCGTGCTGGCTCCGGCCAACGAGAACTTTGCTCTCGGGAAAATGGCCACCGACGATGACGGCCGAACCGACAATTCTCCCGGAAACCTCGTCGACGAGAACATCGCCACCTACTGGAGCTCCCAGACGCCCCATTGCCTGGGGGTCAACCTGATCGTCGATCTGCAGGCCCAGCGCCTCATCGAAAGGGTCAACATCCTGGGGGGGACGATCAATCCGCAGCTGTTCCGGATCCGCGGATACCGCATCTCGGTGAGCCCGGACAATTCCAACTGGACGCTGGTGGCCGAGAATTCCGAGAATCTGGACGCCGACGTGTTCGAGACGGTCGAGCCGATCATCACCCGTTACGTGCGGGTCACCATCAGCGTCATCAATGAGGTCAACTGGGTCGTCATCGGCGACATCCAGGTTTTCGGCGCCGGCTATGCCTCCCAGGGAGCCTACTACTCCGAGGCCAGAGACTTCGGCGTCCTGACCAATTTCGGCCAGGCCTCATGGACCGAGCAGCTGCCCGACGCCGACATGGACATCACGGTGCAGTTCCGCAGCGACTCGGTCGAGGTCGATAATGACGGCGGCGTCCTGGAGGATACCCTGGCCCTGGCCAACGCCGGGATCATCGCCGGCAGCGAGGTGGTCACCGACGAATCGGAGACCATCCTCTATAACCGGGGCATCGATTACGATATCGACTATAGCCAGGGTTTCCTCTGGCGCCTGGGAACGACCTCCATCGACAGCTCCGCGCTGATCATGGTCGATTACCGGCTGTGGGGCAGCTGGTCGGATGCGTCCTCACAGTCGGAGGGATCCCTCTTTCAGATCATCGAGCCGCGACGGTACCTGCAGTATCGAGCCAATTTGTTCACCAGCACGACCAACACGCCGGTGCTGTCAGAGATCAATATCGCCTACCACACCACCCCGGTCGCCCAGAAGTCCCTGGGGGCCGTCATCCCCAACGAAGTTCCGATCATGCAGGAGAGCCGGCTGACCTACCTGATCCGGTTTTCCTTCGGACCCGAGGATCTGGGGGTCGATACGGTGATCGTATCCACGCCCAGTCCGGGCCGGATCGACCAGGTGCGCTGGAACCAGGCACCGCTGACGGAGGACCGGTACCGGGACCTGACCGACAAACATGCCCTCAAGCTTGGATTTTCGGAAACCCTGATGGCCGACTCCACCGCCGACCTGGAGATCGATTTCCTGACCACCCTGTTTTTCAGCGAGAACGCCTATCCCTCCCTGATCATCAGCCGGAACGCGGCGGACAATCCCCAGACCGTGGAGCAGGCCGAATCGACCTGGACGGTGACCACGGCGGGCATCCCCGGGGGAACCCTGGTGTCGGTGGAGGCCAAACCGAATCCCTTTTCCCCCAACGGGGACGGGCTGTTCGACGAGACCCTGATCTCCTATTTCGTGGCCAAGATCGCCTACCCGCAGCCGCTCAGCATCAAGATCTACGACCTCAACGGCGACCGCATCAGGACGCTCCGGGATCAAAATGATCCGGCCTTTTTCTACGAGATCGCCTGGGACGGACGCGACGATGACGGCGACCCGGTCCCGCCCGGCCTGTATATCTATCAGGTCAAGCTGAAAGCCGACCAGGGCGAGGAGGTCGTCACCAAAACCGTCACAGTGCAATACTAAGAATTCCAGGATGACCCTATCTATACATCTATCCTGAATGGTTATCAAAGGAGCCGATCCATGAACCGACCATGGAGCCGCATCGTCCCGGTGGCGTTCTGTGTCCTGATCCTTTTCTGCCTGTCGGCCCGGTCCTCCCCGGCTGCGTTCGTGGACGTGGGCCTGGGAGCCCGCCCGGTGGGCCTGGGCAGAGCTTTCGTGGCCCTGGCCGACGACGCCAACGCGGCCCTCTATAACCCGGCCGGCCTGGCCGGGCTGGATCGCACCGAGCTGACCAGCATGTATGCCCGCCTCTATCCGGGGATCCAGGATGACAAGCTGCACATGGGCTACCTGGGAGTGGTCAAACCCATCTCCGGCATCGGCACCCTGGGGCTGGGGATCACCAACCTGTGGGCCGATCTCTACAGCGAGAACGTCTTCCTGGTCTCCTACGGGAGGCGGATGGGCGATGATCTCAGCCTGGGGGCCAACCTGAAGATGCTCCGCTGGAGCGCCGAGGGTTATGCCGATCCAGAAACAGGACAGAGCGAGTCGGGACTCTCCTGGAGCGGATTGGCCATCGACCTGGGGGCCCTCTACCGGCTGCGCACGCACCTGCTCGGGGCCGACGGCCTGCAACTGGGCCTGGCCCTGTTCAATATCAATCAGCCCAGCGCCGCCGACAACGGTTCGCAGGACGCCAAAATCCCCCTGGGCATCGAGGCAGGGGCCGCCTATCTGAGAGACCGCTTCAAGCTGCTGCTGTCCTACAGCCGCCGGGACGACAAGAGCCGTCTGCATATCGGGCAGGAGCTGGAGCTGTGGAACCAGCAGGTTCGGATGGGCACGGCCTCTTTTTCCATCAGGGCCGGCGGCCTCACCCTGCTTTCCGAGGGTGACGGCGGCGAGCTCGATTTCGGATGCGGCTTCGGGCTGCATAATGCGCTGATCGATTACGCTTACGTGTATCCTCTGGCCCTCCGGAATGTCGGCGGCTGTCACAAGGTTTCCATCGGCTACGGATTCTGATCGGAGTGATTCCAACCGTTTGATCCCGACCATGCCGAATGATCCGGCAGATGTGAACTCAGTTAAAATAGACTATCAAGACCCGAAATGAAGGAGTCGCCTGTGGTGAACAGAGCCAGGTTCGACCGCCTGCTGGCCCTCATCTCCATCTTTCTCCTGTTCCTTGTGCCGTCCGCGGGATGGGGTCAATACATCCGGGCACCGGGTGGAGGGTTGGATGAATACGAGAACTATGCCAGCGAACTCTACAAAGCTTACTCTCAGGAGCTGCAGACCCTGAAATACTACGACGATTTCGGCAACTATCTGGTCGAGGGGGTCAATGTGTTCCTCTTCAACCAGCCTCGTCCGGGATACGGTTCGGTGATCAAGTACAAATATTACCGCAACTACTTCAACAATTTAGTCATCTCCCAGGACACCTATAAGGGATTTGCCACCAGTCTGATCGTGGGCGACGCCATCCGGACCAAATTCACCTCGCTGACCCTGGACAAGGCCCGCTTCAACGGCATCCGCTGGGACGGCGCCACCAAGAAGAACCGGTTCTCGCTGCTCAGCTCGCGCATGTCGGCGCCTATCATCATGCCCATCGAGCAGGATCTGACCGTAGACCTGGTGGGCGTGTCTCAGGACTGGCCCGTCTACCTTCTGGGAGGACACTGGCGATCGGAGGTGGGAGATGTTCTTCAGCTGGGCGCCACATTCTTAAATCTCTCCCAGGTCAACGGCACCCTGGAGTCGAAACAGCGCAATTTTTTCAAGGGCGATGTGACCGAGGTCCAGCCGGCCGTCGTCCTCCTCCGGTTTACCGATGACTCACCGGAAAGCGGCTTCGGGGCCATGATCTTCCAGCCGCCCAGGGCCATCCTGACCTACGAGGAGGGCGGCGCCCAAAAGACGCTGCCGCTGGAGGCCCAGCCGCAGGCCCCGGTCAGCTATCCCTTCCAGGTCAACGGCTCGGAAACGTTCGATTACGCCTATACCATCCCGGGCGAGCTGAAGGCCGTCTCGCTCGATTTCTCCGCCATGGTGGCCAATGATTTCCGCATCTCCGCCAGCCACAACTACCTGCCGGACCCTCTCAATCCGGACAGCACCCAACAAGCCTTCTATAAAGTTTTCAAGCGGGCCACCGGCGATGTCCACGACCAATCCAACAAGCAGGTGGTCCACATCAACTACAGCCTGGATACCGGCATTGCCCTGTACGGCATTGATTTCCATGCTTACCTCGGGGGTCTGGATATCGCCGGCGAATACCAGGTCAATGTTCGCAACTCCAAGTATCCCCTGCTCCCCGGCCAGCGATACGACCACAAGTACACCGCCTGGTACCTGCAGGCCAAGCGCCGGCAGGGTCCGTTCAGCTTCGGCGGGGAACTGTTTCGCGTCGACCCGAACTACTCTCCGTCGCTGGATATCTATTCCCTGGACGCCCAGTACTACCCCTTCGGGCCGGGGGTCAGCCCCTGGGGGGTGCACAACTGGCTGGTGGATGACAATGACGATGACGATCGCTATCCCGACGGCTGGTTTCAATGGAGCGGGGTGTCGCAGGGCTATCCCCAGGGCCTCAATTACCAGACCAACTCTCAGGAGGTCTGGAATCCGGACAATCCCAAGCCGGATGCGGGCATCTTTCCGGGCCTGGATGAGAACAACGACGGCATTCCCGACGATGACCAGAACACCAACGGCATTGCCGACTATGACGAATTCTTCATGATGTATTTCCGGGATCCGCCGCGGTTCGATTTCGGCGACGATTGGAACAACAACGGCATCATCGACAACCGCGAGGACGACCAGAAACCGGATCAGATCTATGACCAGGACCGCAGGGGACACCATCTTTTCCTGGGGCTGCAGCCGTTCCGAGATGCCTCCCTGACCGTGGGCCGGGTCCGCCAGGAACAGATCGCCGGCGGCGGGCAGAACGCCATCAACTACGGCAAGTTAGAATACGGACTGGATTTTCCCAAATACGGCCGGATCAAGCTGTACCACGTCACCAAGCGGGCCTGGGACGACATCCCCGATCCGACCTACCAGGTGACCGGCGAGACCTTCGTCAGGGGCAGCGAGAAGATCTTCACCGCGGACCCGCTGGATTATCAAAACAGTTATGTTCACACAAGTTACATTGGAATACAGGTGCTCCGGATACCCCATGTGAAGATCGAGAATAACCTCAAGGGCGAGCTCAACCGGAAACAGAAAACGGAATTTCAGGAAAAGGCCACGGTCAGCTACTGGGGCGGCGTCCACAAGATCGACTATGCCTTCTCCCCTCTCTCCCGCTTCACCATCACCCCGCAGCTCAAGTACCGCTGGGAATGGGGCCAGGTCAAGCATGAGGAAAAAAAGGATACCTGGATCCACCAGTACTGGGTCATGCCGATCCTCCGGATGGATTACGAGCTGACGCCCAAGACCATGCTCCGGGCCGGCCTGCAGGGAAATCCCTTCATGCTGAACGACAAGGTCTTCATGCACCGCTCCCGAAACAAGGTCGATCCCTCCGAAAGCTTCAATGCCCGCATCTTCAAGCTCATGGTCACCCAGGCCTCCGATTATTATGGTTACCGGGTGTTTTTCAATGCCGGCTTCGAGATCCAGCGGATCAGCTATTTAGAGGAAGAGGACGACAGCGAG
>CAZOYL010000101.1:0-9672 GCA_964584035.1 uncultured Gemmatimonadota bacterium
CGAGCACCTGTTCGTCGGTGTCTCCGCCGCCTACTGGATGGTGGTGGGCGTGTGGGGAACAATGGTTCCCAACATGCTGGCCAAGATCCATCCCCCGCTGGTGAAAACGGTTCTCCCGGCCCTGGCCAACGCGGAACCCGAATATCACTACATCATCCCATGTATCTTCGGGATCCTCCTGCTGACCCGATTGATCAATCCCATCGCCTGGCTGAGCCGCTGGTCCCTGGCCTTCATCATCGGCTACACGGCCGGGGTGCGCTTCAGCCGGTATCTTCAGTCCGACTTCGTCGGGCAGATCAAGAGCACCATGATTTCCGCCGTCGTTCTCGGAGACAACGGATTTTCTATCGGGATGACCTTCTCCCACATCGTGCTCATTGTAGGGCTGGTCTGCGGCCTGGCCTACTTCTTTTTCTCCAAGGAGCACAAGGGCGCGCTCGGAGCCGCCTCCCGGGTGGGCATCTACATCCTGATGGTCACCTTCGGAGCCTCCTTCGGTTATACCGTCATGGCCCGTATTTCGCTCCTCATCGGCCGGATGTCGTTTCTCGGCGAGTGGCTCGGCCTCATTTTCGGGTGGTTCTCCTGAGAGATTTACGTTCCCGGTGAATTTTCCCTTGACACCCGGCTTACGTATTGATTACATTGAGTCTTTGGAGAGTTTTTAACGGCGGAGTGCTCTTATGGGATCACGGAAGAACGCAGCCAAACCCATACGGAAAAATGCCCCCAGGCCGAAGGCCAACACCTTCGCTTTTACCAGGAAGAATTATCTCACCCTTCTGGCCGGTCTGGTGGTTATCATCCTGGGATTCATCACCCTGAGAATGGGATCCATCACGCTGGCACCATTGCTTCTGGTCCTTGGTTACTGTGTCATCATTCCCATCGGCATTTTGCTACGCCCCAAAACACCGAAACAGGAACAGCGGCAACCCTCTGCTGATCGCTGAGGAAATCGATCTCGCTTCAGTGTTTTTGACGGCGGAAGCGATCGGGGGCGATTAGCTCAGCTGGTCGAGAGCGCTTGCCTTACAAGCAAGAGGTCACTAGTTCGAATCCAGTATCGCCCATTGAGATAGTCTGTATTCGGGGTCGTAGTGCAGTCTGGTTTAACACGCTGGCCTGTCAAGCCAGAGATCGCCGGTTCAAATCCGGTCGGCCCCGCCAGTTACGAGGGCCCGGGGGATCCCCGGGCCCTTCGCTTTGCGGCCCGATGCGCGCGGCGCATTTACATCTTGACAATCTCCTACAAATTTGGTATGATTATAGGGTGGGCTCGCTGAAGTCCGATGATGACACTCACGACAGGAGAAAAAATGATACCGGCACGCCAGAAACTCTTTTTAGCGATGATCCCGTTGATCGCCCTGCTAACAGCCTCTCCCGCCGCGGCCATACACCTTCAGGATGCCTATGCCGAGGCCGGACCGGGAGAAGGGTACGACAAACTGGTGATCCTCGATCCGGGTGAGATATACACCGGCTATATGGTCGTGGATGGCAACACCAGCTGCGGCCTGCGCGGCAACGGAGCTTTGATCGTGCTGGACAGCGGCGCCCAGATCTGGGCCGGGAGCAGCTCCCGGCTGGACGTGGAAGGATGCATCATCACCGGGGGCAGCTACGGACTGAGCTTTGACTATACCAACAGCAGCGTGGTATCAAACTGTACCCTGACGGGCAACGGGGTGGGGGTGCGCACCTGGGTGGCCGATGTGATCGTCACCAACTGCATCATCGTCGACAACGATGAATACGGCATCTCCTGCCGGGAAGGCGCCGAGCCGACCGTCATGTATAACGACGTCTGGGGCAATGGCGTGCTCAATTACGCTTCCTTCTGCCCCACCTGAGGCGGGGCCACGTGGGAGAGTTTCTCCCCCAACCCCGGCACCGGCGAGATCAGTGACGATCCCCGGTTCTACGACCTTGAGTCCGGCAACTATAACCTGTCGACCGGCTCCCAGTGTATCGACAGAGGAGATCCCGACAGCCGGATCGATCCCGACGGCTCCCGCCTGGACATGGGCGCCCTGCCGACCTACAAGACGCCGCCCGAGGTCATCCTCATCCGACCTCAGCCCGCTCAACAGGATGTTCCCCGACAGACGGCCATTCAGGCCACCTTCAATATGCCCATGGATCCCGGCACCTTCACCAGCGACCATGTGATCGTCTCCGGGCAGGGAGGAGACCGCGGCGGAACGATCGACTATGATCCGTTGACTCATACGGTATCGTTCAGCCCGGATGAGCCCTTCCAGAGCGGAGAGACGGTATCGGTACAATTGACCAGCAGTCTCTCTTCGCTGTGGGATCAGACCCTGGCAGCCGACTACGGCTGGACATTCCAGATCAACACCAGCAGCGATGTGGTCGTAACCGATCCGATCGGCCTTCCCGACCGTTTCGCCCTGCAGCAGAACTATCCCAATCCCTTCAACGCCTGGACAACCATTCGATTCAGCTTCGAGACCTCCGGCCCGGTCACCCTGGGGGTGTACAACATGCTCGGACAGCTGGTGGAAACGCTGTATCGGGGGGAACTGCCGGCCGGTCAACACCAGATATCCTGGAACGGTACCGATCGGTCCGGCCGGCCTCTGGCCAGCGGCGTGTACTTCTGCCGCCTGGAGGCCGACAGCCGCAGCGAGATCAGGAGGATGGTGCTGTTGAAGTAGGGGCAGGGAAAAGTTTGGAGCTGTATTCATCTTTTGGGGAGATCTTCGGATCTCCCCTTTTTTATTAAAAAGCCCTCCCGGTCACGACCGGGCCGTGGCCAGCGGCGTGTACTTCTGCCGCCTGGAGGCGGGAGGAATGATCGAGGTGCAAAAGATGGTGCTGGAGCGGATACGAATCCACTTGACATAAGGTCCTCTATGGTGTAAAATTCAAAATAACCCCGGACAGAGGTTCTCATACCCTGAGGTTCCCCCCATGGGCCGGATGCGCACCCCCGAACCTGTCAAGCTGATCTGCGGATTCATCTTCGCGGACCAGGACGTCCTCCGGCAGGCCGTCGAACGGCTGCAGGTGCGGCTGGGCTCCATCGACGTCCACAGCGAGATTTTCCCCTTCACCCACACCAGCTATTACCGACAGGAGATGGGCGTCGATCTGGGCCGCCTGTTTGTCGCTTTCGAGCGCCTGATCCGCTGTGAGCAACTGCCCGAGATTAAGATCCTGTCCAACGGCCTGGAGGAGAACCTGGCCGTCAGTTCAGCCGGCCGTCTGAAGCGCCGCATCAACATCGACCCCGGCTACCTGGAGGCCTCCAAGCTGGTGCTGGCCAGCACCAAGAATTTCTCCCACCGCATCTACCTGGGGCGGGGCATCTACGGCGAGGTCACCCTGCAGTTTCGGGCCGACCGCTTTCATCCCCTGCCCTGGACCTATCCGGATTACCAGGATCCCCATGTCTTTGATTTTCTGAAACGGACTCGCCGAACGTATATGAACCAGATTCGTTAGATTCGGCATCCTGCCAGGCGGCTTAAACGACCGACACCATGCACGATGCACAATAATTCCTTGACTTTACACACCGTCCTCATGTATTTTCAGGTGGAGACCGGCCATGGGGCGGACGATACAGTGGCGGACGGGATCGGGCCTGACGGCGCATGACATCATCGAGGCCCCCACCCCGCATATCCTCATCGATTCCCGCAAAGAGCTTCACGGATGGTGGAAGGGAAAAAGGGAGTGTACCGCGGAGCGCCTGCTGATCAATCCCTACAATGGATGCGCCGTTCATTGTTTCTGCTGCTATGCCAGGGCCCTGCCGGGCTATTTTCAGCTATTCCGCCGCCGGGGCGTGGCCACCGTCTGCCGGGATTTCGACCAGGTGGTCGCCCGCCAGCTGGATGGCCTCTCGGTGGCCAGTTGCGGATATCTGTCGCCGGTGACCGATCCATTCCAGCTCCTGGAGTTTCGGTACCGGCTGTCTGAAAAGATCATCGGGCAGTTCGTGGAACGCAACATCCCGGTGGAGTTCGTCACCAAGTGCCGCGTTCCGCCCGGGATCATCGATCTGATCAGACAGCAGCCTCACTCCTTCGGACAGATTTCCATCCTGACGCCCCGGGAGGACCTGCGCCGCCGGCTGATGGCCGGGGGGGCCGCCACCGAGGAGCTCTTTGGCAACCTGAAGGCTCTGGCCGACGCCAACATCCATGCCGTCTGCCGCATCGATCCGATCGTGCCTCTGGTAACCGACGATCTCGACGACCTTCGGCGCCTGATCGCTCGGGCAGCGGACTCCGGCGCCAGGCACATCGTGGCCAGCGTCATGGATGTGCCCCGTGGCATCGCCGGCGAAATCTTCACGCACCTCGACACGATCCGGCCGGGATGTTCCGCCCGGGTCAGGCGACTCTATGGCGAAGTGATCGACGGAGCCCGGCATGCCGACCTGGAATACCGTCTGCGGATCTTCTCCGCGCTTCGGGAGGAATGCGACCGGGCCGGGGTCACCTTTGCTCTATGCAGGGAATACCGCCTGGGAAAGAGCGGCCGGCCGGTGGGTCTCAACCGGCGGTTGGCCAGCAGCAGAAACTGCGAGGGCATCGACATCCCCGTGTATATCCGTCAGGGAAATCAATTTGAACCGGCGGCGGAGTGTACCGGAGCCTGTCTCAACTGCCGGGAACCGATCTGCGGCATCACCGACCTGGCCTTGGGCCGTCCGGGGGTGACCCGGCGGGACTTCACCCTTCGAGACTACCGCCGCTGGAGCCGCCAGCTGAAGGAAGCCAGGTCACCGCAAAACATCCCGGAATTTCAATGAGGCCTGGGCTAATGGTTCGGCACTCCTGGAAAGAAACATGAACATTTTCTTCGGATGGAGCCTTTCACCGAGATATGGGAGGGGGCAATCGGAATGGAAAATCAGTATCCACAATGCCACAAGTGCTCAGCCGGCGTAATGATACCGCTTTCGGACTATGGCCGGGATGGGGCTCCGATACGATACAAGGCCTGGGTGTGCACCAATCCGGATTGCGGTTTCAACATCAGAATCGACAATGGAGAGATCAGTTACGGCAAGACCGTGGGACAGTCCTATAAATAGGGCTGTGATCCAGCAGCTGTGTTCCGGGATCGGAGAGGAGGGCTCCATCCGCAGAAAGGTCCGCTCTCTTTTCCATACTCGGAGACCATTTAACGGGAGACTGGCGGCTCATGGGCATGAGGGTCATCGATAACCTGGCGATCAAGATCGGCGCCATCCTGATCGCCCTGTTCCTGTGGTTTCATGCCGTCACGGAGCAGGAATATGAGGTCAAGCGGGAGGTGCCCATTCAGATCATCGGAACGCCCGGAGATCTGATCCTGGCCGAGCCGATCCCCGATGAAGCCATTATTCGCCTGCGCAGCAAGGGAAAGCAGCTCATCGTTCCCTACTTCAGTCCGATCCGTGTGCTGGTGCCGGCGGCCGGAGCAGAGAAGGGCCCTCTGACGGTGTCCTTGACCGGCGAGAACGTGGATGTCACCCACGGGAACGGCGCTGCCCTGACCGACATCGTCTCGCCTCGCCGGGTCGAGCTGACCTTCGATACCCTGGTTCGAAAGAAGGTCCCGATCCAGTCCAGGATTACCCTGGAGCCGCTGGAGGGATACGTCCGGGTGGGCTCGATTACCTTCACTCCCGACAGCATCCTGGTTCTGGGACCGGACCGGTACGTCAGCTCGATCGCCTCGGTGCTGACCGACTCGGTCAGTTATTCGGGAGTGAAAAAATCCGTTGTCGATCAGGTTCACCTGGTCGATCCCGAGGGATTTAACGTCACCTACGTCCCTCATCAGATCGAGGCCCAAAGCCAGATCCAGCGTTTGGTGCAGCGAACGGTCGAGGGTATTCCGGTGACGCTGACCAACATACCCAGGGGCCTGTCCGCCCGCCTGGAACCGGGCACCCTTTCGGTGACCGTTTCCGGCGGAGAGCAATATCTCAATGCGCTGTCCCGGGATTCCTTCTCGGCCTTCGCCGATTACGGCCGGGCCCGCCAGAGGGCCGACGCACGGATCAACGCCCGCATCAATCTGCCCCCCGAGGTGGAGCTGATCAGCGCCAGCCCCCAGACTTTCAAAGTGGTCACCGGAAGTTAAGAACTCCCGGTCCGCGTTCCCCGAAGACACCTGCCGATATCATGACGATCCTGGGCATCGAAACCTCCTGCGATGAAACGGCCGCTGCCGTTGTCACCGCTGAACGGAATATCCTCTCCAACGTCGTCCTATCCCAAACGGTCCATTACGAATATGGCGGTGTGGTGCCGGAGCTGGCCTCACGCGCTCACATCAAGACCCTGATCCCGATCATCCGTGAATCGCTCTCCCGGGCCGCGGTGGATCTTTCCGATCTCAACGCGGTCGCCGTGACCTTCGGTCCCGGCCTGGTGGGCTCGCTCCTGGTGGGCCTGTCGGTGGCCAAGGCCCTGGCTTATGCCCGGAACATACCCCTCATCGGGGTCAACCATATCGAGGGACATCTGTTCGCCAACTTCCTGGAAAACAAAAACTTAAAACCTCCCATGGTCCATCTGATCGTCTCCGGGGGGCACACCCGGCTGATTTATCAAGCGGAGCCGGGCCGTTATCGGCTCCTCGGCCAAACCCTGGATGACGCCGCCGGCGAGTCCTTCGATAAGGTGGCCAAGATGCTCAACATAGGCTATCCAGGTGGCCCCCGGATCGACCGCCTGTCGGAGGAGGGAGATGAACGGTACGTCGCTTTCCCCCGGGCCTATATGGGCAAAAACAGCCTGGATTTCAGCTTCAGCGGACTCAAGACGGCCGTGCTGAACTACCTGCAGCCGCTGCCCGCGGAGCGGATCCGGGAACATTTAGCCGACATCGCCGCCAGCTTTCAGGCCGCGGTCGTGGAAGTGCTCGTGGAAAAAAGTTTCCGAGCTGCCAGGAAGAACCGAGTCGAGGTCCTCGCGGTGGCCGGCGGAGTGGCCTGCAATCGCCGGCTGCGCCGGGAATTGCTGCGTCGAGCCGAGCGTGAGGGGGTGGCCGTCCACTTCCCCAGTCCATTGCTGTGCACCGACAACGCCGCCATGATCGCCGCCGCCGGCGGCTATCATCTGGAACAGGGCGAGCGATCCCCCCTGGATCTCAACGCCGTGGCCAACCTCGATATGCAGCCCGCTCCGGTCGTCTGATCGAGGGCCTCAGGATGATCCCAAGGGCGGTATTATTCTATTGACAAGGATGAATTTTTATATTACTCTACTCTGTTATTGTTTCTGCAAATTCTGATGCGCCCAAAAGGGCGGCTTAAAATCCGTGACGACCTTTCTACCCAAAGGAGGGATGTCGAGGTGAAAACGATCCTTTTTTCACTGGCTCTGACGATCCTTGTGGCTCTGACGTGGTCCTCTCTGGTCGGCGCCGAGGGATTCGGTACGCCCGCCATGGACGGTATCCCCGATGGGGTCTATGGAACGCCCGAAGCTTCTGATCCAGCCGGGGACGGCGCCGGTAATGCCAACATGGATCTTCTCGAACTGTACGTGTGCAACGATGCTTCCTACTGGTATTTCTGTTTCACCATCAACGATGACATCAATGCCACGAACTGGGGTAAGTATTTGCTCCATATAGATATAGACGGTGTCAGCGGCTCCGGATCAACTGCCCCATCCTGGGCTCGATCGGTCACCTTCACCGACCCGCATCTGCCGGAATACGGCCTCAACAGCTGGGTGGATAATCCGCCCTATGACCCCAGCCACACTCAGTTTTTTCATTACAATGGCAGCTGGTCCCAGTCCGGACAGGCGGATGCCGCCGTCCTCAACGCCGGCACGCCCTCCGGAATCGAGTGGAAGATCGAGAAGACCCGCATCGGCGATCCCGACTCGCTGTGGTGCGAGGTATTCAGCACCGGCGGGGGCGACAGCGATAACGCACGAGACACCGCCAACGACCCGGCCGACGACTGGAACGGCACCGCGGGCGACTGGTCCACTCCGGCCACTCTGGCCCTGTCCACCCTGGTTCACTCCGTCAGCGGATCGGACGTCACCGCTCCGCAGGCGGTCAGCGCCGTGGCCACCGATTATACTCAGGTGAAGGTGATCTTCAACGAGGCCATGAACGAGGCCTCGGCCACCAACGCCTCGAACTATACCATCCCCGGCCTCTCGGTGACGGCCGTCGACAAACTGGCCGCCGACAGCTACAGTCTGACCACCGACGCTCAGACCTACGGGACCCAATATACGGTGACGGTCGCCGCGGCGGTACAGGATCTGGCCGGCAATCCCATGGACCCGGCTCACGATGAGGTCACCTTCTCCGGCTTCGGCGTGGCCCAGGTGACCTTCCTGGTGGACGACACCGGGGACATCAACTACGCGGCCGGCTTCAAGTTCAAGGGCAGCTGGGACACCAATCCGTATCACGCCTACGATCCCGGCTGGGGCCTGGGCCAGCTCTACGACTTGTACGACGACGGCACCCACGGCGACGCCGCGGCCGGAGACCACATCTGGACCGCGATCCTGGACCTGGTGCCGGACGGCGGAACCAACAGCTGGCAGTGGGGCGTCACCCAGCCCTCCGGCGACTGGATCGACGGCAACTGGACCTTCTCGGTGACCGACACCACCGACTTCGAGCTGACCTATGAAACCCCGGCGATGACCGAACAGGATGTGGCCGTGGTCTTCTCGGTGGATATGAGCGGTGAAACGGTGGCCATGCCCCTGATCATCTGCGGCAATACCGCTCCGTTGACCTGGACCTGGTCGCCGGACAATCCGGACACGCTCAACGATGAAGGACTCAACGGAGACGCGGCGGCCGGCGACGACATCTGGAGCCTGACCATCACCTTTCCCACCGGGACACAGAAACGGGTGGAATACAAGTACGGCAACGGCGGGGCGGACAACGACCTGGGTTACGGCGTCAACCGCATCTTCTTCATCGACGACGTCAGCTATTCGGTCGGCAATCCCCAGGTCCTGCCGACCGACACCTTCGGGGTCCTCACCGGCGTGGAGGAATGGGACCGGACGGACGGCGCCCTGCCGGCAGGATTCTCGCTGCTGCCCAACTACCCCAACCCATTCAATCCGGAGACCGTCATCGCCTATCGCATCGGCCTGGACCGGACGGCCCCGGTGAGCTTGAAAGTATATAACCTACTGGGACAGCAGGTCCGCACCCTGTCCGAGGGCATTCAGGCGGCCGGCGAATACCGGCTGGTCTGGGATGGCCGCGATGATGCCGGCCGGGATCTGTCCAGCGGGATCTATTTTGCGCGGCTGCAGGTGGGCGCGGCCGGGCAGTCCAGAAAACTGGTGCTGGTGAAATAAAGTTCCGGGATTCAGGATCTCAGGAACTGAGGGGCTCGGATGAGAGACGGGGAATCATGACCATCAAACTCCGGGAAAACCTGGTCGCGTACTGCTTTCTGGCTCCCTTTCTGGCCGTCTTCCTGGCCTTCCTGTTCTATCCCATCTTCTACTCGCTCTATCTCAGCTTTCACCGAGTGACCGACCTGTACGATGTGTTCGGCGCCATGAAGTTCGTCGGGCTGGACAACTTCGGCCAGCTGATCCACGACGGTCAGTTCTGGTGGTCCCTGCTGATGACCCTGTACTACGCCTCGCTGATCATCCCCCTGGGCATCATCACCTCCCTGTTCCT
>CAZOYL010000102.1:0-9652 GCA_964584035.1 uncultured Gemmatimonadota bacterium
GGCCCAGGCCAGGCCCGCGGCGAAGAGCAGTCCCAGACCGCCCAGCGTGATGATAGCCAGAAGCGCACCGCTTTGCATCCGCTCTTTCCTCCGTCCTCTTTACATCTTGACCAGACCGGAGAAACCCATGAAGGCCATGGACAACAGGCCGGCCACGATCAGGGCCACCGGCACGCCCCTGAGGGGTTTGGGAATATCGGCGAACTCCAGGCGCTCGCGGATGCCGGACATGATCAGCAGCGCCAGGGTGAATCCGATGCCGGCCCCCAGCCCGAAGACGATACTGCGCACCAGATCATAGTTCTTGATGATATTCAGCAGGGCCAGTCCCAGAATGGCGCAGTTGGTGGTGATCAACGGCAGATAAATTCCCAGGGCGTGATAGAGTGACGGGCTCACCTTTCTCAGGACCGTCTCCACCAACTGGACCAGCGAAGCGATCACCAGAATGAAAGAGACGATCTTGAGAAATTCCAGTCCGTAGGGAATCAGAATATAATGATAGATCAGATTGGTGAAGATGGAGGCCAGCGTCATTACGAAGATGACGGCCATGCCCATCCCCAGGGCCGTATCGGTTCTCTTGGAGACCCCCAGAAACGGACAGATGCCCAGGAAGCGCGCCAGGACGAAATTGTTGACCAGGATGGCGCTGACCAGGATGATGAAGAATTCGCCCACCTTAGGCTTCCTCCGCCTTTTGCAGTTTGTTCATCAATCCGAGCAGCAGGCCCAGGGCCAGGAACGCACCCGGGGGCAACAGCATCACCAGGGCCGGCTGAAATCCCCATGACAGGAGAGTGATCCCGAAAATGGTCCCGTTGCCCAGGAGCTCGCGAACGCTGCCCAGGATCACCAGGGCCAGAGTGAAACCCAGGCCCATGCCCAGACCATCGGCCAGGGAAAGGAGGACCGTGTTCTTGGATGCGAAGGCTTCGGCTCGTCCCAGAATGATACAGTTGACCACGATCAGGGGGATGAACAATCCCAGCACCTTGTGCAATTCATAGAAATACCCGGCCATGACCAGGTCGATGATAGTCACGAAGGAGGCGATGATCACGATGAACACGGGAATGCGGACCTGGTCGGGAATGAAACGCCGCAGCAGCGAGATGACCAGATTCGATCCCACCAGCACGGCGGTAGCCGCCAATCCCATGGCCACGCCGTTGATGGCCATGGTGGTCACGGCCAGTGCCGGACACATGCCCAGGACCAGGCGAAACAGGGGGTTCTCCCTGATCAGTCCCTTCTGCAATTCGGTCATCACGCTCATCGCCAGTGCTCCTCGACTCTATTCTCCGGCGGTGGTCTCCTCGGCCTTTGTCTCCAGAGGTGCTTCGGGAGCGGCGGCCGTATCGGTCGGGGCCGTTTGATCGATGGTTTCCTGGCCGACGATCTCGGGACGGTGCCGGGAGAAGATCTTCAGACCGGCACTGGCGGCCTGGGCCACCCCGCGGGGCGAGATGGTGGCGCCCGTCAGGGCGTCCAGGTCGCCGCCGTCATTCTTCACGGCCAGGTTCCCGTTGACCAGAGTCGAGTTGTCCAGAGATTTGTTCTTGAATTGATCCGTGAAGGACGATTCCTCGATCTTGGCTCCCAGGCCCGGGGTCTCCTCATGCTCCAGAATTTTCACGCCGCTGATCTGCCTCTCCAGGTCGATGCCCATCATAATCCGGATGAACCCGCCGTATCCTTCCCCATAGGTTTGAAAAGCCGCGCCGCTGATCCGGCCCTGCTGTGTTCCCAGATAGACGGTCAATGTATCCTGGGCACCGGCCTCATCATCTTCCAGGATGATGGTTCGAAGCTCCTGGGCCGGGTCATTGTCGAAAGGCGGCAGGACCTCCTGAACGGCTCTCATGATGGCCAGGCGTTTCTGCTCCTCGATGGGGTCTTCGGTCAACCCATAGATGAACGACAGGGCCAGGGCTGAAACGGCGCAAGTGATCGTCAGCGCCGCGATCAGGCGAACCGTGGAACGCATAAATAGATCCTCCGTAAAAGGCCTCACACTTTCCGGCACGGGGGACGTCCCCCGCTGTTTTTGCCCGTCAGGCCGTTATTTCTCGGTGCTCTCTCCCAGCCTCCGGGGTCGGGTCCAGCGGTCGATCAGAGGTGTGCAGGCATTCATCAGGAGAATGGAATAGCAGACCCCTTCGGGATATCCGCCGGCCAGCCGGATGACCGAGGTGATGATTCCGCAGCCGGTCCCGAAGATCAGGCGGCCGCGGAAAGTGACCGGCGTGGTGACCATATCGGTGGCCATGAAGAAGGCGCCCAGCAGCAATCCGCCGGACAGCAGATGAAACAGGCTGTTTCCCGTGAACAGGCCGTTCGAGCCTCCAAAGATGCCGGTGATGATCATCACCGAGGCGATGAAGGTCAACGGGATCTTCCAGCCGATGTATCGTTTAAACAGCAGGTACAAGCCGCCGATGAGCAGCAGGATGGCGGAGGTCTCGCCCAGCGACCCGCCGACATTGCCGAAGAACAGGTTTCCGTAGGCGCCGGTCAGCTGTGACAGGGCCTCCCGGGCCTGAACCATCTGTTCGGTGGTGGCGGCCGGATCCAGAAGAACTTTCTGGGCTGCCTTGAGCATGCTGAGGGGCGTGGCGTTGGTCACGGCGTCGATGCCCGACAGAGTCCCCAGAGCCGGAGCCCTCCAGTCGGTGGTCATATGCAGCGGCCAGGAGGCCAGCAGAAAGGCCCTGCCCAGCAGGGCCGGATTGAACGGATTATGTCCCAGGCCGCCGAACACCTGTTTGCCGACGGCGATGGCAAAGGCGCTGCCCAGGGCGGGGAGCCACCAGGGGACCCCGGGCGGCAGGCAGAAAGCCAGCAAAATGCCGGTGACCGCCGCGCTGCCATCGGTCACGGTGACCGGTTGCCGGCGGATCTTCTGACAGGCCGCCTCGGTGATGACCGCCGAGACCACGCCGATCAGCACCAGCCACAGGGCCCGGGCTCCGAAGAAGTAGATCGAGCCTAAAAAGGCCGGAACCAGGGCCAGGACCACCGACCACATGATCCGCGGCACGGAGACCGCATCGCGCAGGTGGGGTGAGACCGATACATGCAGCAGGCTGTCGGGCCGATCAGGCGGCTTGGCCATCCTTCTTTTTCCTTCTCTCTTCGAAGATTTTGGCTTTGCCGAACTTAAACAGGTGCACCAAATTGATCTTGGACGGGCAGACATAGGAGCAGGTGCCGCATTCCATGCAGTCCAATACGCCGCGCTCCTCGGCTTCGGCGAATCGGGAGTGTTCGATGAGTTTGGCCAGTTGCGTGGGGACCAGCTTCATCGGGCAGGTGTCCACACAGCGGGCGCAGCCGATACAGGTCTGCGATTCGGCGATAACCGCCTGATTCGGCTCCAGAGCCAGGATTCCCGAGGTGCCCTTGATCACGGGGACCTCATCGGAGGCCTGGGCCAGTCCCATCATGGGGCCGCCCATGATCAGCTTTCCCGGCTTCTGGGTCATGCCTCCGCAGTATTCGATGATGTCCCTGAAGAGTGTGCCGATGGGCACCCGGACGTTTTGCGGTTCCCGAATGATCGGGCCGGTGATGGTGACGACCCGTTCGATGAGCGGTTTTCCCAGCCAGACGGCCTCGTAAATGGCCTTGGCCGTCCCGACGTTCTGAACCACACAGCCGACATCCATGGGCAGGCCTCCGGAGGGTACCTCCCGGCGGGTCATGGCCCAGATGAGCTGTTTCTCGGCGCCCTGGGGATACTTGACCTGCAGGGGAACGACGGTCAGGTCTGGTTCTTCCCGGACCTGCTCGCGCATGGCCGCCAGGGCGTCCGGCTTGTTGACCTCGATGCCAATGAAGCCCCGCCGGCAGTTGAGGATGTTCAGGATGATCTTCAGTCCGGGGATGATCTCATCGCCGTGCTCGACCATCAGACGATGGTCGGCCGTCAGATAGGGCTCGCATTCGGCCCCGTTGAGGATACAGGCGTCGATGGGTTTGTTCTCCGGCGGCGAGAGCTTGACGTGGGTCGGGAAAGCCGCTCCGCCCAGCCCGACGATGCCGGCCTCACGGATGGCATCGACCATGGCCCGGGGATCAGAAGGAACGCTTTGGGCCGGAGCCTGAGAGGGCTGATGGGAGGGCTCGGAGCCGTTCGATTCGATGATCACGGCGGGCAGCTCTCCGCCCAGAGGGTGCCGGTGGGGTTCGATGGCGACCACCTTGCCGTCGATGGAAGCATGCACGGGAGCCGAGATATATCCTTGGGCTTCACCTATTTTCTGGCCCGCCGAGACCACGTCGCCGACCGCCACGATGGGCGCCGCAGGAGCTCCGGTGTGCTGGCTCAGGGGAATGACAACCCGGGAGGGGACCGGCATCGCGGAGATCATGGATGCCTGAGTGGCCCGTTTCCGTGTGGGCGGATGGCTTCCGCCCTGAAAGGTCTTTTTGGCAGACATACCCACGGCTCCGCAGGGGGATCGATAGGGATAGATAAGAATTTGAATTTACAACAAATAAGGAGATGGGTCAAGAAGATTTTTGAGGTCTGGCCGGCTCCCGGACCGGCGTCAGCTGGCGTACCGGCCCTCACTGAACATAGCCGATGGCCCGTAGCTGTTCCTCGATGAACGCGTTGACAGCCTCGGTGGAATCGATCATGTCCGGGGTCCCGGCCGGTCTCCCGGGCCGGTCCCAGCGAGCATCCAGAGGGTGCTGCCGAACATAGCCGGGATCGATCGGTTCCGACAGGATCATGCCGTCCATGTCGGCCGGGATGGGCTCTCCCAGAAGGTACAGCACCGTCGGGGCGATGTCCATGATGTGAGCGTCGTAATTGTTGATCCCCCTGCGGGTATGGGCTCCAGCCATGGCCAGCACGCCGTTCATTTTGTGGAAGGCGGAGAAGAACCGGCGAAAGACGGGATGGTCCCTGGCGGGAAAGACAGCCCCATCATCCGTTTTATTCCAGTTCCAGAACAGATAGCCCTCGTTTTCCAGGCCCAGAACATCGGGGGCCAGGCCAAGGTGAGGACCCTGATAGAGCTCGTCCCTGGTGTACACGGTCTGAATGACCCTGCGGCCGGTGGCCGGATCCCGGAGCGCTTTCAGCTCCCGTTCGACGATCTCCCGGCTGAGCGAATAGTTCTCCAGAGTGCGCTGGTCGTAGGGGGGCGTTTGGGTGGTCACGATGTGGAACTTGGCCCCGAAATTATCGGCCGCCTGGAGAGCGAAGTCCTCGGGAAGCTCCACGCCGGCGATGAAATGTTCTCCGTTGATCATCTGATAGACGGGGCCGAAGCCGTGATCGGACATCACCAGCAGGGTCGTTTCTTCATCGAGCTGTTCCCGCAGCTTTCCCAGGAAATCGTCCACCCGCTGATAGGTCTCTAAAATAGCGTCGCCGAATTGCTCCGCTTTCTGGGTGTCCCAGTTGGGATGCCGGGGGTCCATGAATTTCCAGAAATAATGCTGCACCCGGTCGGTGATGGTGAAGACGGCGAAGAACAGATCCCAAGGCTCCTCCCGAAGCAAGGTCATGATCACCTCGGCCCGGCGGTCCATGATGTCGTTTATATCGTCCAGAAAGACCTGTTCCCCATCCACAGTGACCAATTGTCCGTAAATATCCTTGCGGTAGTTCGGAATCTTATAGCGATACTCCGGAGGAGAGGTGAAGTTGGTCAGGGAGGTGTGCGGGAAGCCCGAGATCATTACCCCCCTGATCTGGTCGGGAGGCGAGGAGCAGGGAACGTTGACTACCACCGATCGCCGGCCCGACTCGGTGAGGATGACCCACAGGGGATCGGCCCGGCGGTCCCGGGAAGTATAAAAATCCAGCTCCTGTTTTCCATCCTTCTGGCTGGCGCCTTTGACGAAACCGAAGATGCCGTGTTTACCCGGATTCACGCCGGTGACCGCTGAGGTCCAGGCCGGAGGTGAGGAGGGCGGCACCGAGCTGATCAGCTGGGTGGAGCTGCCCTCTTCCAGAAGACGCTGGAAATTGGGCAATTTGCCCTCACTGGCCCAGGGTATCAGCAGGTCGAAGGTGAGCCCGTCGATGCCCAGAACAAAAACTTTCTGGGACGGTTGCGAGCCGCAGCCCGAGGTCGTGAGGACGATGATGATGGGCACCGCAATCTTGATGAGCGAGGAAATTCTCAAGATCTTCTCCGATCATTGTAAACTGATGAGGCCATCCCCGGCGGCCTATTGAACATAACCGATGGCCCGCAGCTGTTCCTCGATATATCGGTTGACGGCCGCCGCGGAGTCGGCCGCACCTTCCGTTATTCGCAGATCCTTGGAATCTCTCGGGCGGATCTCGACCGGATGATTCCGGAGAAAGTCGTCGGAGATGGGCGCCTCCAGGACCCTTCCGTCCATATCGGCAGGGACCGTCTGGCCCAGCAGGTACAGGATGGTGGGGGCGATATCGGTGATCTCGGCCGGAAAGCTGTTCCTCCCGGCCGTGATGTTCGCGCCGGTCATCAACAGTACCCCATTGCGACGGTGAAAGGCCGAGAAAAGGCGGTTGAAGACCGAATCTTCCCAGGTGGGAAAGATCGTTCCATCGGGCGTGGAATACCAGTTCCAGAACAGATAGCCGTCTTCCTCCAGCCCCAGGAGATGCGGGGCCTTATTTGTATAAGGGCCCCAGTAGATCTCCTCCCTGCTGAACACCTTTTGGACGACCTTTTGACCGTTGGCGGGATCTTCCAGTTCCAGAAGCCGTTTTTTCAGCAGCTCCATGGTCTCGACCCCGGCACGGTGCGTTTGGGGATTGATGGGGGTGTCCTTTTTCACCGTGAAGGCCATCTTTACTCCGAAATTGTCGGTCGCCACGGCCCGAAAATCGCCCTCCGGGATGACGGCATCCAGAAAATTCTGGCCGTTGACCGGCTGGTAGACCGGTCCGAACCCGTGGTCGGACATGATCATTAGGGTGGTATTCTCGTCGAGCCGGGCCCACAGCTGCCCCAGGAGACGATCCATGCTCTGATAGGTGTGCAGAATGGCATCGCCGTAAAGCTCGGCATCGGCCTCGTTCCACAGCGGATGCTTCGGGTCCATGTACTTCCAGAAATAATGCTGGACCCGGTCCGTGATGGTGAAAACGACGAAGAACAGGTCCCACGGCTCCTCGTCCAGCAGGGTCGAGATCGCCTCGGTCCGCCGTTCCATGATGTCGTTCATGTCCGCCAGGAAGGCCTCTTCGCCGTCGACCGACACCATCTGGCCGAAAATGTCCAGGCGATAGTCGGGTATCTTGAAACGATATTCCGGCGGCGAGGTGAAATCGGTGGCAGAGGTGTGGGGGAAGCCCGATATCATCACCCCGGCGATGGAGTCGGGAGGCGAGGTGCAGGGCACGTTGACCACCACCGATTGCCTTCCCCGCTCGGTGAGAATGGTCCACACCGGATCGGCCCGGCGGTCATCGGCCGTGTAAAAGACCAGCCGGGGTTCGCCGGAACTGTGGTCGATACGCTGGACGAATCCGAAGATGCCGTGTTTGCCCGGATTGACTCCCGTGATGGCCGAGGTCCAGGCCGGCGGTGAGGAGGGCGGGATGGCGCTGACCAGCTGCGTCGAACTGCCCTCTTCAAGAAGGCGGGCGAAGTTTGGCAGTTTGCCCTCCTGGACCCAGGGCCACAGCAGATCGAAGGTGAGGCCGTCCATGCCCAGGACGAAGACCTTCGACGCCGGTTTTGAGCCGCAGCAGGGCAGCATCAGGGTCAGCGCGAAGATGATCAATCCGAGCAGCAGGACGGGCCGCCTTTTTTTGTGCCGGAATACGGCCAGGTCCGGCAGCATCAGGGCCGGTCGCTTGTTCAATGTTTTTTTTCGGCGTTCCATCGGTCCAATGCCTTTCTGTAAACCTCTTCGTAGCGGGGAATGAGCCTCTCCCAGGAGAATGTCTCCCGGGCCGTTCGAAGGGCGTTCCGGGAGAGACGCCGGCGCAGCGGCTCATCCTCCAGCAGTTTGAAAATGGCTTCGGCGAAACCGTCGAGGTCGTTATCCTCCACCACCCAGCCGTTGCGCAGATGTTCAAGGCCGTGGGCCGAGCTGCGGCAGGCGATCACCGGCTTGCCGGCCGCCAGGTAGTTCAACAGCTTGACGGGGAAGCCATAGGGTGAAATCCGGGGACACAGGGCCACATCGCACCGGTCCAGGTGAACGGACAGAGCCGCGAAGGAATCGGCCCGGATCAGGTCGATGCCCTGACCGGTCCCCCAGCGATGGGCTGCCCGGGCCACCGCGGCCGGCGGGGCGTGGGTGACGATCCGCAGCCGGGCGTCGGGCCGCCGGGCCAGCACTCTGGCGAAGCTGCGGATCATGAAATCCAGATTCTGGTAGCGGTCCAGGTTGCCGGCATACAGCACCGTGGGCGGTTTCGCCGATGGCCGGGGGTCACTCGCTGCCCGGAAGGAGTCCCCATTCACGGCCGGAGGTATCGTGCTGGTTCGTCCCCGGGATAGGCCCCGGCGGCGGACGTCATCGGCGATCTGCGGGGTGACGGCGATGCAGGCATCAGCCCGCCGGGGAAATTGGCCGTCCAGAAGGTTCCCCAGCCACCGCGCCATTTTCCGGCCCAGGGGAGAACGGCTGTAGCTCGGCAGTTCGTCCATCATGGTGTTATGGGTGTGAAAGATCACCGGGACGCTCCGCAGGCGGCCGATCATCAGCCCGGCCAGCAGGCCCTCGTAATTATGGGCATGGATCAGATCGGCCCGCTCTCTTCGGACCACCTGGTCGAGCCTGGCGGCCACCATGAGATCGAACAGCGGTTTCCCGAGTGAGGGCCCGGATGTCAGTTTACCGCCCAGGGGCAGCGGCCTGGATCGGTGCAGCGGGACGCCGTTGAGGCCGCCATCGGCGCCGTAATGATAGGTCACCAGATGGACCCGGTGGCCCCGCCGGTGCAGCGCCCGGGCCAATTGTCCGATGAACACCTGTGTGCCCTGTGAGGTCGGAAAGGGACAGGGAGCGATCATGGCGATCGACAAACTGTGCATCAGCAGGATCCCTTCCCCGGCCGGCCATCTTTCAGGTCGCCGTAAAGCCGGGCCAGATCCGAAAAGGCCCGATAGACGGTCCTGGGTTTGGCCCCCGACGAGCGCCCCCGTCTCCGGGGATAATGGGTCACCGGGACCTCCTTGATGGTGTATCCCTGTTTCCGGGCCAGTATCAGGATCTCACTGCACACCATGGCGCCCCGCGAGCGGATGGTGATGTTATCGAACACCCGGCTGTTGAATATCTTAAAGGCGCAATTGATGTCCTGCACGCGCAAGCCGAAGAGCAGTCGCATGAGCAGTCCCCAGCACCGGGCGTTGAACCGCCGGCCGACATGTTCTCGCCGTCGCTGACGGTACCCGAGCACGATGTCGGTATCCTCGGCCATCGGAAGAAGCGTTTTCAGTTCGACCGGATCGAATTGCAGATCGGCATCCATGACGAACAGCCGCTCATGGCGGGCCAGCTCGATGCCCGTTTTCAGGGCCGCCCCGTAGCCTCTGTTGACCGGGTGCCGGGCCAGTTTGACCTGCTCCCAGCGGTTCGAGAGTTCGCTCACCAGGCGGGCGGTGTGATCCTGACTGCCGTCATCCACCACTACGATCTCCCAGACCGGGGTCAAATCGGACAGGATGACGGCCAGGCT
>CAZOYL010000103.1:0-9417 GCA_964584035.1 uncultured Gemmatimonadota bacterium
TAATTTAGTGAACTTTACAGAAGTTGTCAAGCTATTTTTCCCGCCCCGATGACGCTGCCGGCGGTCAAAACCAGAGCCCCGGCTGGCAACCAACCGGGGCTCTGATCCAGTCGATCGCTCACAGCCAGCCGTTAGAGCCTGGCCAGGTCCCTTTCCAGCAGGGTGACCAGACTGTCCAGATGATCGATCACGGCCTGAAAATTAGATGGATCGGTCAAATCGACACCGGCCTTTTTGAGTAGTTCCATGGGATAATCACTCCCGCCCGATTTCAGCAGGGTCAGGTAGCGGTCCAGATTAGCCTGCTTGACCTTTCCGTCTTTGGCCGAGAGGATCTCTTTGTAAAGCTTGGCCGATGAGGCGAAACAGGTGGCGTATTTATAGACATAGTACGGTGAACCGTAGAAGTGGCTGATCCTGGCCCAGGTGGAGGAATACAGATCTCCCTCCAGAGAGACCTCGTCGCCGTAATACTCCTTCAGCAATCCGGTGTACAGCTGGCTGAGCAATTCGGCGGTGATGGGCTGCCCCTGTTCCACCATCTGGTGGGCCCGCCATTCAAACTCGGCGAACATCACCTGGGTGTAAAAAGTCCCAACGATATTGTCGATGGCCTGCTGCAACAGGGCGATCCGCTCGATGGGATCCTTGGTCCGATCGATGATATAGTCCAGCAGCAGGGCCTCGTTGAGCGTGGAAGCCACCTCGGCCACGAAGATGGTGTAGTCGGAAGTGGAAAACGGCTGGTTTTCCTGAGAAAGCACGGTATGCATCGTATGGCCGCACTCATGGCCCAGGGTGAAGACATTCTCCAGGGTCTCGTTATAGTTCATCAGCATGTACGGATGGACACCATACACTCCGGCGGAATAGGCCCCGGTGCTTTTGCCCTCGTTCTCGTAGACATCGATGCAGCGGTTCGTGAAGACACACTCCATCTTCTTCTGGTAATCCTTTCCCAGGGGCTCGACCGATTCTACGATCCAGTCGGTAATCTTATCGTACGGATAAGTCTTGTCGAAATCCACCAGGGGTATGGAACCGTCGTAGAGATGGTATTCTTCCAGACCAAGCCGTTCCTTGCGCAATTTCATGTATCTCCGATAGGGTCCGGTGCCGGCTTTGACCTTCTCCACTAAATTTTCGAACACCTCCACCGGAACTTTGTCTTCATCCAGGGCCGCTTCCAGAGTAGAGCCATAGTTGCGGGCCTGAGCCAGCGCCCAATCGCGCTGCAGCACACCGTCGTAGATGGCCGCATAGGTGTTGGCTTTGTCGTCATAGACACCGTAGAAGGCCCGATGGGCCGCCGCCCGGTTCTCCTGCCGGCGGTCAGTGCTGAGAATCCGGTAGTACTCTCCGGGCGTGACGGTTACAGAGTCACCATCGGAGAGAACGATGTCGGGATATTCGATGTCGGCCGTGGACAGCTGAGAGAAGATGGTTCCGGGCGCGCCGTTGAACCGTGAAAAATAGGACAGCAACTCTTCCTGTTGCTCATCCAGAACATGCTCCTGCTGACGGTAGAGGTTCTCAATGTTGTAACGATAGGGAGCCAGGGCCTCGGTTTCGTCCAGCCATTGCTTCATGGTCTCCCATGGAATGGCCAGCAATTCCGGATCGAACCAGGCCGTGGCCGTATTGAACTGGGCGTAAAGAATCTGCACCTGCTGCAGGCGAGCGGCCACCTCATTGTCCCGCTGATCGACGGAATAAGACAGCTGTGGATAGCGAAAGACTTTATAGAGCAGCATGCCCAGCTCATCGCTCAGTTTGAAGGTCTTCAGCAGGGCATCGGGGCCCTGCGACAGGGTGCCCTTGAGACCGGCATACTCGTCCATCAAACCCTCCAACTGGGTCATGCCCTCCTCCCAGGCCTCCCAGCTGGGATAGATATCGCTTAGATTCCACTTGTACTCCTCGGGGATGTTCTCCCGATCGAGGGTATTGGGCTTATCGGCCATGGCGGATCCGGCCAGCAGGGCCGCCATGCTCGCGATGACCACCAAGGTGATCGACAGACAGGAACAGAACCGTTTCATCTGACCTCCTCCTTCTTTTGAGAGTCGCCGGACTCTCTTATGAATGAGAATGATACATGGAATATAATATATCCTAATTACGAAGAATTCAAAGCGATTGTTTCATTACCTTGGGCCGATATTCAAATTTCCCGATGCGGGCCGTGGTGCCCGTTCCGGAACATCCTTCAATGATCGCAGAGGTATTCATGTATCGACCTGGCGGCCTTTCTGCCGGCCCCCATGGCCAGAATCACGGTGGCGGCGCCGGTGACCACATCGCCCCCGGCCCAGATCCGTTGGCGAGAGGTCCGGCCGGTCTCCTCATCGGCCACGATGTTGCCCCGCCTTCCCACCTCCAGGCCCGATGTGGTGGCCGGGATCAGCGGATTGGGACTGTTGCCGATGGCACAGATGACGGCATCCATGGGCAGATTGAACTCCGAACCTTCGATCGGCACGGGCCTCCTTCTCCCGGAGTCATCGGGCTCGCCCAATTCCATGCGCAGGCACTCGATCTCCCGGACCCAACCGTCCTGGTCGCCGATATACCGGACCGGGAGGGTGAGATATTCGAAGATGACGCCCTCCTCCTCGGCGTTTTCTACCTCCTCTTCCCGGGCCGGAAGCTCCTGCCGCGACCGGCGGTATATGATTCTGGCCTCACCTCCCAGCCGCAGGGCGGTCCGGGCGCAATCCATGGCCACGTTGCCGCCGCCGATGACGGCCACCCGGCGATGCTCCTTGATGGGCGTGGGAAAGTCGGGAAAAAGAAAACCCTTCATCAGATTCATCCGGGTGAGATACTCGTTGGCCGAGTAAACGCCGTTAAGGTTCTCTCCGGGAACGTCCATAAACCAGGGCAGCCCGGCTCCCGAACCCACGAAAACGGCGTCGTACTCCTCCAGCAGGCTGTCCACCGATCGAGTCTTTCCCACGACAAAGTCTGTGACCAGGTCGACGCCCAGCTTTCTGAGATATTCCACCTCCCGCTGGACGATGGCTTTGGGCAGGCGGAATTCAGGAATTCCATAGATCAACACCCCGCCCATTTTATGGAGCGCCTCAAAGATAGTGATTTTATGGCCCAGCTTGATAAGATCGCCGGCCACGGTCAGGCCGGCCGGTCCTCCGCCGATGACGGCCACCTTCTTTCCCGTCGATTTCCGCTTGCGCGGCACCTTCATCTGTCCCTGCTGTGCCTCCCAGTCGGCTAAAAAACGCTCCAGTCTCCCGATAGCGATCTGTCCGCCTTTCTTGAGCAGCACGCAGGCCGATTCGCACTGTTCCTCCTGAGGACAGACGCGGCCGCAGACGGCCGGCAAGACGTTCTTCTGCTTTAAAACGTTGATCCCGGAGGCAAAATCTCCGCGGGCGATGTGTCCGACGAATCCGGGGATGTCGATCTCCACCGGACAGCGGCTGACACAGCGCGGCTTTTTACATCCCAGGCAGCGGCCGGCTTCCTGGACGGCGATCTCGGCGTCATACCCCAGAGCCACCTCGCTGAAGTTGTGCCGCCGCACCTGCGGCTTTTGCTTGGGCATGGGCCTTCTGAGAAGATCCATGCCGGCTTTTTTCGTTCGCGCCATCATTCGCTCTCTCTATCGTTGACAGGCGTGCTCCCGGCACTGTCCGCGGCGCGCGGAGATGACCTCTTCGCGCAGATACATCCGGCGGCGTTGAGCCAGCTCATCCCAATCCACCTGGTGGCCGTCAAAATCTGGACCGTCCACACAGGCGAACTTGGTGGTGCCGCCCACGCTGACGCGGCACACGCCGCACATGCCGGTGCCGTCGATCATGATGGGATTGAGACTGACGATAGTCTTGATCTTCTCGGGCCGGCTGACCTGAGAGGCACTTTTCAACAGGTGGGTGCAGCCATTGACGATGATACGATCGACCGGTCTGTGGGCCCGAATGATCTCCGGGAGCCGGGACACATGTCCCTTCATTCCCCAGGTGCCGTCCCGCGTGATCGGCACCAGTTCATCGGATACCTCGGCGAGCCGATCCTGCCAGTACAGCAGAAACCTGCTGCGGGCCTCGATGACGCAGATGACCGTGTTCTTCTTCTTTTTCAGGGCCCTGGCGATGGGAAAGATGCTGCCGATGCCGTAACAGCCTCCGAGGCACAGCACGGTTCCGAACCGCCCGATCTCAGTGGGATTTCCCAGCGGCCCCACGACCGTGGGCAGGCCCTGGCCGGCCTCCAGCGAGGCCAGCCGGTCGGTCGTTCCCCCCACGTTCATGAACACCAGCGTGACGGTTCCCTGCTCAGCGTTCCAGTCGGAGACGGACAGGGGGATGCGCTCGCCGTCCTCCTCGGCCCGGATGATGACGAACTGGCCCGGCTCGATCTGTCTGGCCACATCGGCGGCCGACACCCGAAGCAGGTGGATATTGGGCACGATCATGCGGCTTTCGAGGATCTTCTGCATGGCCTATTCTCAAACAGCTGTGTTGGTCGATCTTTTCAGACGAATTTCTTTAAAAGGATTTCCTTCAGACGGGCTTTCTTAGACGGACTCTCATCGGATTGGGTCCCTGCATTTCTCCGGCCGGCAGGACCACATGCAGGGTTCCGGCGGGCTGGTGGCTGGTGATCGTCACCGGCCAGATCCATTGCCGCCGGCCCCGCGATACGACGACCCGGTCTCCATCCTGAAGTTTCTCTCTGCGGGCATCCCGGGGATGTATAGAGACACGTTCCGTGGGGAAAATGACGGCGGCATCGTCCAGCTGTCGGGATAGTGGAATCTCGCGGTAGCGATGTTCGTCGGCCGAGACGAAGAGCACCAGAGGCAGGCGGCCTCGCAATCCGGAACCATTCCCGGAATCAGCGGTCCGCAGCCTCACCCCCAGGTTGAGTGATCGTGCCCGGCGGTTGGGACGGGTGAAATCGTCCCCTCCCCCAAGACACCGGGTGATCTCTCTCTGGAGCTGCCGCACGCCCCGGAAGGAAAATCCATCGACATCCATGGTTCGAGCCAGACGGCAGAGGATGTCCCAGTCCGGAAGAGACCTGCCCGGAGGCCTGACCCCCGGTCGAACCCGCTGCAGCCGGCCCTCTCCACTGAAGAAAGTTCCTTCCGTTTCGGTGAATGCGGCCGCGGGCAGGACCACATCGACTCCCTCCGGACTTTCCGGCGGGTAAAGACTCTGAAAGATGATGAAATCGGCCAGGGCGTGCGCTTCAGGGATCATCTCGCCCACCAGATAGAGAACCTTCAGCCGACGGCCGGAGCCGATCCGGCTCAAATCCCAGCGAGTCCGGGCGTTGGGCAGGCGGGCTTTCCATATCCGCTCCAACCGAGCCGCCCGTTTGACATCGCGGCGGTCATCTCCGCCCGGGAGCAGCTCCGGATAGGCGCCCATCATAATGGTCCCCAGAAAATTGCTCTCGGCCGGCAGAGGCATCACAGCGGCCCCCAGGCCGTCGGCCAGCCGGGCTATCCGGCGGAGAATGGCGGCACCATCGGTATGATCGATGAACTCCGGCCCTACCAGGATGACGATCTCACCCGAGGCAGTCAGCATCTCTATCAGCGATGCAACATCTCCACCTTGCTGAATTCCCGTCATCTTTCGCCCAACGCCCCCGGCGCCGGTGCCGGCGCCGCCGGGAGCACGTTTTTTCCGTCCCGCTTTAGCCAGAGTACCCTGCAAGAGAGAATTCAATAGTTCCAGCTCACCGCCCGCCGGCGGCTGCAGCCAGAGATCGGCGATGCGCGCCAGGTTATGCTCCCGTGAATGAATGGTGGCCAGACGAGCACCGCCGCTCAGAGCGCGGCGGATCTGAACGCCCACCACCGAGCGGCCGTAACGTGTGTCCAGTCCCACGGCCAGGATCATCCTGGCCGTCTCCAGACGGCTCAGCGGCACCGAGCGTCGAAACAGATCCAGATAGGTGTTGAAGGCCAAACCGTATTTCAGGCGTGCCGAGGTGTCGATGCGGTCGGATCCCATGACCAGGCGGGTGAACTTCTGGGCCGTATAGAGATCTTCGTTTGTACAGGCCGGCGAGACGATCATGGCGAATTGATCGGGCCGACATCCATCAAGCCGCCTGGCGATCAGCTGCAAGGCATCCTTCCAGGACAGTTCCACTCTGGTGCCGTGTTCCATATGATAGGGCTGCTGTAAGCGGCGATGGCCGTTGACCAGGTCGGCGACACAGAACCGGCCTTTGACGCACAATTGTCCTCGGTTGACCGACTCATCCTCGGCCGGCAGGGTGCCCATGACCCGACCATCCTTGATCAGCAGCCGCAGCTGGCACCCCACGCCGCAGAACGCACAGGTGGTGACCACCTCCCGCTGCGGCACGCCGGACCATTTCCTGGCCCGTTCGGCCAGAGCACCGGTCGGGCACACCGAGACACAGGCCCCGCAGAACTCGCAGCCGGCCTCCAGGTGGGTCCGCTGGAAGGCCGGACCGATGACGGTCTGCCGGCCACGCTGTTTGAAAGCCAGCACATTGGCGGTGCGGATCTCCTGGCACATGCGGATACACCGGCCGCAGAGGATGCAGAGATTATAGTCCCGGTCATAGAAGGGATCCTGTTTCTCTACCGGCAAATGGCGGTAGGAAATGGGGTAATTGATCTCATCCAGCTTCAGATAATCCACCACCTCCTGCAGCTGGCACTGCTCGTCATTGGGACAGTATCGGCATCCGGTGGTCACGCCGGCTTTGCGGATGGTGGACATATTGGCGCGGCAGTCATCCCGTTCATCACAGACCAGACAGCTGGAAGTATGCTCGCTGAGAATCAACTGAAGGATCTCGCGCCGTTCGGCCTGAACACCGGCGGTGCGGGTGCGGATCACCATGCCGTCCTGCACCGGTGTGGTACACGAAGTGGGTAAACCCCGCATGCCCTCCACCTCCACGATGCACAGACGGCAGCCGCCATAGGGTGATAGATCCGGATGAGCGCACAGGGTGGGAATATAGATGCCGTTTCTCTCGGCCGCCTGGAGAATGGTCAGGCCCCCGGGCACGCGCAGAGAACGGTTATCCATACGGATGGTGACATGTTTAGCCTGAGGCATTTTGCTCCTGAGATATTTCCCTTTTGGAGCGGATGACGATGGCGTCTCCGGCGATAGCATCAAAGCGGCATACTTCGTAACAGGACCGGCATTTTATGCATTTGCTGGGATCCAGATTATGAGGCTCCGAGCGAGGACCGGTGATGGCGTTGGTGGGACAGACGCTGACGCAGCGCTGACAGCCGGTGCATTTTTCCGGGATAACCCGGTATTCCACCAGTTCCCGGCAGACGGCCGCCGAGCAGTATTTCTCCTTGACGTGTTCCAGGTATTCGTCGCGGAAATACCGCAGGGTGGTCAGAACCGGGTTTGGCGCGGTCTGTCCCAGCCCGCAGAGAGCCCCCCGCTTGATGGTCTGGCCCAGATTCTCCAGCTTGACCAGATCTTCCGGCTTTCCCCGTCCCTCGATGATGTTCTCCAGGATCTCCACCAGGTGACGGGTGCCCACCCGGCAGGGGGAACACTTGCCGCAGGATTCCTGCTGCGTGAAATCCAGAAAATAATGAGCCAGGTCGACCACGCAGGTATCCTCATCCATGACGATCAATCCGCCCGATCCCATGATCGATCCGGCCGCCGTCAGAGATTCGTAATCGACCGGCGTATCCAGGAATTCCTCGGAAAGGCAGCCTCCCGAGGGCCCGCCGGTTTGCACGGCCTTGAAAGGCTTACGGGTACCGCCGCCGATGTCGAAGATGATCTGCCGCAGGGTCATTCCCAGGGGCACTTCGATCAAACCGGTCCGCCGGACCTTGCCCACCAGGCTGAAGGTTTTCGTGCCATGATTGTTCTGCGTTCCGAACTGGCGGTACCATTGTGCTCCCTGGCGTATGATGTTGGGCAAGGTGCCCAGTGTCTCGACATTGTTGATGATGGTCGGCTTGTCCCATAATCCCGAAAGAGCCGGAAAGGGCGGCTTGGCCCGGGGCATGCCTCGCTTTCCCTCCACCGATGCGATCAGGGCGGTCTCTTCGCCGCAGACGAAGGCGCCGGCGCCTTTCTTGATGACGATGTCGAAGCGAAAATCCGAATTCTGAATATGGTCTCCGAGCAGGCCGTGATCCCGCATCTGTTCGATGGCCTTTGACAACCGGTCGATGGCCAGGGGATATTCGGCCCGGATGTAGATATAGCCCCTGGTGGCTCCGATGGCCAGCGCGGCGATAAGAAGGCCTTCCAGGACGGCGTGCGGGTCTCCTTCTAAAAGAGATCTATTCATAAAAGCACCGGGATCGCCCTCGTCGGCATTGCAGATGATGTACTTGGTATCCCCCGGCGCATCACGGCAGATCTGCCATTTTTTGTAGGTCGGAAAACCGGCGCCTCCCCGACCCCGGAGACCGGCCTGCTCTACCTCGTCGATAATGCCCTGGGGGCCCAGTTCCAGGGCCCGGAGGAAACCCAGGTAGCCGTCGTTTGCCAGATAATGGAAGACGTCCGACGGATCGATGAAGCCGCAGTTCCGAAGCACTATCCTCTCCTGGGGTGCCAGCATGGGCAGATCGAAAAATCGAGGCAACTGGCCCATCAGGTTCTCTGACCCGTTCTCATCTCCAAAATGACCGACGGCCCGTTCCAGCTGTGGATCGCCTTTCCTGAGGAACGCACCCACGATCTGCTCGGCCTTCTCCGGCGTGACGTTTCCGTAGCTGATACGGGGATATCCGGGCACCGCCAGATCCATCAACGGTTCCAGGTAGCAGGGTCCGATGCATCCGGTCCGGATGATCCGTGCCCTCAGTCCATGCCGTTTCAGGGTCCGCTCGATGGCCTCCAAAACCCCTCCGGCTCCGGCCGCCAGGCCACAGGAAGCGGCACCCAGAAAAATAAGAGGCGTTCGGCCCTTCTGCCAGCGGTCCCACTGGCGCCGGGCTTTCTCTCTATCTTTCTCGATACTAAACATATTTCTCCAGTATGTCTCTGAGCTGGATGACCGTCATACGACTGTAGATGTCGCCGTCAACCTGCATCACCGGGGCCAAAGCGCAGCAGCCCAGACAGGCCACCCGTTCCAGATCGAAACGCCCATCTTCACTGGTCTGCCCCGGGACGATATCCAGCGTTCTCTGCAGGGCGTCCACCAATACCTGTCCGCCGCGCACATGGCAGGCCGTTCCCAGACAGACCCGGATATGGTGACGTCCGGGTGGAGTGAAGCGAAACTGAGAATAAAAAGAGGCCACGCCGAAGATCTGGTTCTCCGAAATACGAAGAAAACGTGAGATCTCCTCGATGGCCTCCGGTGAAATGTAACCGCTTTGTTTCTGCGCTCGCTGCAGCAGGGGGATGAGATCGCCCTCCTGACCCTTAAATCCGCTCAACAGGCTTTCTCTTT
>CAZOYL010000104.1:0-9366 GCA_964584035.1 uncultured Gemmatimonadota bacterium
TTCTCGAGGCCCTGCGGCGGCGTTTTCCGGATGTGCCGGCGGATCGGCTCCGGGAGGATATGGAACGATTTCTCTCGCAGGCCGAATCTCGGGGTCTTCTGGTCCGCGGCTGGGATCCCCTGCAGCCCTATCGCGTGGTTCGCGAGAGGTTGATAGCATGATCGATGTCGCTTTGATCACCGCGCCCTCTCCGGAGCCGCTCTCGGCCCTGGCCTCACGTCATGCCGGAACGCCGCCGCTGGGACTGGCCTATCTGGCATCCGCTCTCGGACAGGAGGGTTACCGCGTGGGAGTGGTGGACATGAACCTGTGCCGGGTCACCCGGAGGTACCTGAGACGGTTTTTGGAGATCAAGCGTCCTCGAATAGTGGGCATCTCCTCATTGACCGAGTCCTTTCCCAATGCCATTCGCATCGCCAGCATGGTCAAGGCACTGTCGGATCGAATATTCGTGGTAGTCGGCGGTCCTCATGTGAGTTTTGCTCCCCGGGAGGCCCTGCAGTCGGGACGTTTCGATTATGTCGTCTGTGGGGAGGGGGAGCGGACCCTGGTGGAGCTGGCCGGGTGCCTGCTGAGAGATGAAAAAGGCCGGGAGCAGAGTCCTGGACTGTACTGGCCTCAGGGATCGCGTCTTCGTCGAACGCCCCCACGGCCGCCCGGCCAGGATTTGGACCGGATGCCCCTTCCGGATCGGCGCCGGCTGATGCTGGACGAATACCCCAATGCCGGGGCCATCATCACCGGCCGGGGCTGTCCCAACCGGTGTATCTTCTGCACAGCCGGGGCTATGTTCGGCGGGAAATACCGCCGGAGGTCTCCGGACAAGGTGGTTGAAGAGATCGAGGTCTTGATCGACATGGGCCTGCGGTCGCTGATGTTTCTGGACGACACCCTGACCGCCGATCTGGACCGGCTGGACAGGATTCTGTCACTCATGGGAAAAAAAGGTATAGCCCTGCCGTGGGTCTGCGAGTCGCGGGTGGACATCGAGGATCACAGCTTTTTTCGGAGGATGTCGCGGGCCGGATGCACCGGGATACAGTTCGGCGTGGAATCGGGATCTCCGGAGGTTCTCAAGAGGCTGGGAAAGGGGATTCACCTTGACCAGGTCATTCGGTCCGTGGGCGCGGCTCACCAGGCCGGGATCAACCCGGTCTGCAGCCTGATCATCGGCCTGCCGGACGACACCGAGAGCACGGTGCGCCAGACGGTCGATTTCGCCGTCGGTTTGCAGAGGGAATACTACACCCAGATCGGCATCTCCGTGGCCACCCCGTTCCCGGGCACCTACCTGTCGCGTCAGGCCCATAAATTGGGACTGACGATCGAGGAAAAGGATTATGCTCAGTATAATCTTCATACGCCGGTGATGAGAACTCGCCATCTCAGCCGGCAACAGATTCGCCGGCTGCATTTCGAGGCCATGGACCGATTACGGCGCAGCGCCCCCCGGGGGATGAGCAATCTGTTTCCGCCTCCGCCGCATCCGAAAATGGTCGCCTACGATTGCCGGGATGATTGTATCTGACCGCCAGGGACCCGAGACGGGGCCGGTGGAGGCTCCTAAAAGAGACCGGACCGATGAAGCGTCTCAAGACCTATGCCCTGCGCAGACCGCTGATGGCAGGATCGATCCGCCTGCTGGGGGCCTTGATCGTGCGCATCGAACGGGACTTCTGGGGGGGAGCGATCAACGGTCTGTTGTTGATCGCCTGCCTGGGGTGTGCCGGGCTGAGATGGCTCAGACAGGGCGATGCCGTCGGGTGGTGGCTGATCCTTCAGTTGGGCCTGATTCCCGCCCTGATGGCTGCTGAGGAGTATCTACACCTGGTGGTGATGTCCAGAAAGAAAATGCGGCCGGGCCTGATCGATCTGGTGGTGGTCTATCGCGCCGGCCGGAGCGGTTTTCCCTGGTGGTGCTGCGGGGCCGCGGTCCGCCTTCGAGGAGAGGTGTCGAGCCAGGACCGGATCCACATCGCCGTCCCTGGACCGGTCCTGAGCCTGGTCCTGATGGTGCCTCTGTGGCTGGCCTGCGGCCTGATCGACCGTCATCCGTGGTGGGGCAGAGCCCATCTGACAGCCCTGCCGGCCTTGAGCTATCTGGCCGGTTCGTGGATCCCGCTGCCGGCGGCGCTGACGCCCGATGTGGTCGTCATTTTGAGAGCCGGGAGGGCCGCAGGATATCATTGGAGGCGGATTACGAGGGAATGTTTGCGAGGGCTGAAATTCGTTTGGAGTCAGCGGAAGACTGGAGACAGTCAGCAGGGGCCTGGAGAACATTAGCAGGCGGCAGGAGGTCAGAGGACGGTCAGCAGCAGGCCGGAGACGGTGAGCAGTCAGAGTAGGAGGCCGTGGGCGGCCGGAAGCAGGAGGGAGTGAGCAGGAGGCATAAGGCTGATGGTTGCCGGAAGCGGATAAAATAAGTGTAAGTTAATATTATAGTATATAATAACACAGCTATCATAAAGTACATTATGAAGAGCAAGCCAGCATCGAAAAGAGCCCACCTCAATCTCGGCCGTCAGGGAGAGCGATTGGCGGTCGGCCATCTGCTGCGAAAAAGCTACCGCATCCTGAGGAAAAACTTCCACACTCGCCGGGGAGAGATCGACATCATCGCCCAAAAGGATGATCAGATCGTCTTCGTCGAGGTCAAGACGGCCCGCGGAAAGGCTTTCGGAGCTCCCCGCGGCTGGGTCGATGGACGCAAGCAATACCGCATCATTCGGGCCGCTGCCGCATATCTGGCGATGACAGGCCTCCCCGATGCCGACTGCCGCTTCGACGTCATCGCCATCGAGCTGGACCGGCCCAAACCCCGACTGACTCACATCATCAACGCCTTTTCAGCCTGAGTGTGGTTTTAGACCTCAGTCTCAGTTTGTCGCCAGCTCTCGTATCGGCCTGGCGTCTGGCCTCCGTATCAATCTGGCGTCAGCCCTACCTATCGGCCTGGCGAAGACCCTTCCTTTCAGGAGGCTATTGGCCGGCACTCTGATCCGGCCGGTCCTCGGCCATCCCTTCGATTCTTTGAGCGATCCGCTCCCAGACCGGCATCCATCGCTCCGGCGTCCGGCTGACCTTCTCAATCAGGCGGTGATAATCATCTCTGTTCAGGCCCAGGGAGGAGAAGATCGAGTCCTGCCGGGCCGACAGGCTCTCTGAATCGCCGGCAAGCTGTTGAGTCGCCAGGCTCAACAGGGCCGTGGTCTCCACCAGCAGGTCCTCCTCGCCGGGCGCCAGGCCCTCCGGTTGTTCTCCCTGACAGTGAGCCAGCAGCAGACAGAGCGCGATTGCGCACATCCCTGTTATCAGGCGCATATTCCCCCTCCACAATGCGATTGGTACGTTCGGCAGCGAAATGATAGCTCTCCAGGGAGCCCTTGTCAAGTTGAAACTGTGAGATAGTTTTGCTTGACAACGCGGCGCTGAGATGATACTATTACCAGTGGAAATGACGATCAGGAGGCTGAGATGGGCCATCGCAAACCGACCGTGAGGATCGATGTCGATTCCGTCCCGATGGGGTCCGGGAATTCCATCGTCGTGCAGTCGATGACCAATACCGACACCGCGGATGTTGCCGGGACCTTAAAACAGATCCGCCGTCTGGAGCTGGCCGGCTGCGAGCTGATCCGGGTGGCCGTGCCCGATGAGGCGGCCGCAGGGGTGCTGCCGGCCATCAAGAAGGGGATGACCGTGCCCCTGGTGGCCGACATCCACTTCGACCACCGCCTGGCCCTGATGGCCCTGAAAGCCGGCGCCGACAAGGTGCGGATCAATCCAGGTAACATCGGCTCACGCAGGAAGGTCGAGGAGGTCGTCCGAGCCGCCCAGGACCGCGGCGTGCCCATCCGCGTCGGCGTCAATGCCGGCTCACTGGAAAAACGGCTGCTGCGGGCCTCCGGTGGTCATGCCACCGCTGAGGCCCTGGTGGAAAGCGTCATCGGGCATGTGGGACTGTTAGAGGAGCTGGGTTTCAGAAATATCGTCATCTCGGCCAAGGCCTCGGACGTGGTCCGCACGGTCGAGACCTATCGGCTATTGTCACAACGGTTCGACTATCCGCTGCATTTGGGCGTCAGCGAGGCCGGCACGGCCCGGTCGGGGACGGTCAAGTCCTCGGTCGGTCTGGGGATCCTCCTGGAGGAGGGCATCGGCGATACCATTCGGGTGTCCCTGGCCGGCGATCCGGTGGAGGAGGTCCGGGTGGCGTACGAGATCCTCAAGTCCCTGGGGCTACGAGAGCATGGCCCCATCGTCATCGCCTGCCCCACCTGCGGACGGACCCAGATCGACGTGGCCGGCATCGCGACCGAGGTGGAGGAGCAGATCGCCGATCTGAAATGTTCTCTGAAAGTGGCCGTCATGGGCTGCGGCGTCAACGGTCCCGGAGAGGCCCGGGAGGCCGATGTCGGCCTCGCCGGCGGCCGAGGAGAGGCGGTGCTGTTCCGCAAGGGCAAGGTGGTGGGGAAGGTCAGGGAGGAGGATATGGTCAGGGTGCTGGTGGAGGAGGTCAGGAGGTTGGGTGGGGAGGGGTGAGGTTTTGCATGAGCGATGGAAGATTGAGACCAGGGAATGGGCTGGCCAGAGCTGCGATGCAAGTATTCGCATTGGGAAAAGACAGATGAAACAGTCCATCATCATATTGCTGATTATCGCAGGGTCATTGATCATTCCGTCAATGACCCAACTTGTATGCGACTATGATCTTATTCAAGCTGATGGTCATAATGTTTGCGATCGAAAAGACAGGTTGATCGCTAAAGGCGAGAACGATGGGGGTATCCAGTCTATTGTATCGGTCAGGCAGATAGGACAACTCACAGGCCAACCTTCCATGAACAACACCGGCCAGGTGAATGTTTACGGCACCGATCTGGGAAGCATGTTCTTGCATAGCGATGGCCGGCTCTATTTCCTTTTCGGAGATACGTTTGGTCCTCCGGGTCCGCCGGGCTCAGGCGACTGGCGGTCCAATACCATGGCCTACACCACAGACTTCACGGCTGCTGACGGCATCACATTTGATGGCTGGATGACGGACCCTTCAGGCCATGCGAAAGCTTTAGTAGAGGGCCATCACGATCCCAACGATGGCGCAGGGGAGGTCACCAAGATCCCCACAGCCGGATGGAGCGTTGAAGACCGCCAATGTATCTGGTTCATGTCGGTGAAACAATGGGGAATGCCGGGACAATGGGCGGTGAACTACTCTGAGATTGCCTATTCAGATGACAATGGAAATTCGTGGTTCCCGTCCGGAACACGATGGTCGAGCGACAGCAATTTCATTCAGGTGGCCGTCGCTGAGCAGGCGGAATATCTGCTCTTCTGGGGAATTCCGGCAGGCCGGTTCGGCGGGGTCAAGCTGGCCAGGGTTCTGCCTGCCGATGTTTTGGACCAGGCAGCTTATCGATACTACACGGGAACAGGCTGGAGCGCTGCTGAAGAGGATGGGGTCGTTATCGTAGATCCGCCGGTGGGTGAGCTTTCCGTCCTGTGGAACCCGTATCTTCAGCGCTGGATCATGATGTACCTGAACGAGAGCACAGCAAGCATAGAAGTGCGTGAAGCTCGTGAGCCCACCGGGCCGTGGAGCGAGCCATGGCAGGTGGCCGGCGCAAACGATTATCCCGCCTTGTACGGAGCTTTTATGCACGACAAATATATGGAAAATGATGGCCAGACCGTCTATTTCCTCATGTCTCAGTTTGGACCTTACAATGTTTTTCTCATGGAGGTCGTCTTTCAGGGAAATGAAACGGGAGTCGTTGATCAGTCGTTGTCAGCAGAGATACCACGATCCTGCGCTTTGCATCAAAATACTCCCAATCCATTCAATGCCAGCACCGAGATCCGGTATCAGATCCCTGAAGATTGCCGGGTGACTTTGAATGTCTTCAACAACCTGGGGCATCTGGTGCGGACGCTGGTGAGTAAGCATCAAGAGGCCGGTCAATATGCGGTTCTTTGGGAAGGACGCGATGCTGAGGGAAAAGAGCTGGCCAGCGGTATCTACTTCTGTCAATTAAAAGCGGGTGATCTCCACACGATGATCAAGATGGCGCTGATCAAGTGAGACGCGACGGCTAGACAGGTCGATCCGAGGGGATGGGCAAGTTTTCGGTGGGGATCGGTCTGCTCCTGAAGAAGGGCATCGGGGACGCCATCCGCGTCTCCCTGGCCGGGGATCCTGTGGAGGAGGTCTGGGTGGGATATGAGATCCTCAAGGCCCTCGGCTTAAGGGAGCACGGCCCCATCATCATCGGATCTTGCAGGAAAGCAAAAAGAGTCGCACCATCTGTTCGGTCGTTCTTTCGATGAAATGAACAGAATGAGCCATCGCCTCCTCCAAGCTCATCGGCCCCGGCACGATCGAGAAAACCGCATCGATCCCATGCTCGACCAGCTCATGGGCACCCTCGCCCAATGACCCGGCCAGGGCCACCACCGGGATGCCGTGCTTACTGGCCAGGCGGGCCACGCCCACCGGCGCCTTGCCGAAGGCCGTCTGGCGGTCCAGCTTGCCCTCGCCGGTGATGACCAGATCGGCTCCCTGCAGCTTCTCCTCCAGCTTTGAAGCCTCTAAGACGATGTCCACTCCTGGCCTCAAACGCGCCTCCAGGAAAGCCATCAATCCCGCCCCCAGCCCGCCGGCCGCGCCGGCTCCTGGCACGGTATCGATCTCCATTCCCAGATCTCGCTTGATCATCCGAGCATAGTCACCCAGATATCCATCCAGCTGGCGGACCATCTCCGGAGTGGCTCCTTTCTGCGGCCCATAGACGGCCGGAGCACCCTGAGGACCTGTCAGGGGGTTGTCCACATCGCAGGCCACTACCACCTCGACCTTCTCCAGGGCCGGGTGCCGTTGGCTCAGATCGATCCGGGCCAGCCGGGCCAGGCCCGCTCCGCCCCGTGAGATGTCACGCCCCTCAGAGTCTAGCAATGCACACCCAAGGGCCTGGGCCATGCCGGCTCCGCCGTCCACCGTGGCGCTGCCGCCGATGCCGACGATGACCTTCTCGATGCCCTGATCCAGAGCCGCGGCGATCAGCTCGCCGGTGCCGTAGGTGGTGGTCTTCATCGGATTGCGCTGATCCTGAGGGACCAGATGCAATCCCGAGGCCAGAGCCATCTCGATGACGGCTGTCCGGCCGTCGCCCAGCAGGCCATAGGAGGCTTCCACCGGCTCGCCTAAAGGGCCGGTGACGTTGCGAATGACCATCTTGCCGCCGGTGGCGGCCACCAGAGCCTCAACAGTGCCGTCGCCGCCATCGGCCACAGGGATCTGCTCCACGACAGCATCAGGAAGAGCCCGGCGGATGCCGGCGGCGATGCTTTCGGTCGCCTTCAGGGCGCTGAGACTCTCTTTAAAGGCATTGGGCGCCGCCACGAATTTCATTCTCCTATTCATCTATCCTCCTGTATATTAATCTATAATGATAATGACTTAAGAGTTATAGTGAAGCATGAAAGTCTGTCTGGGGATAGAATAGGAAAGAAAGGGGGAGATGTCAAGGATTATATCGTCCACAGGCATCGTTCATCGCGACGGGCTCAAGCCGGCACAACGTTGTGAACCATCGCAGGATCTCGCCACTGGCTTATGCTTCCTTTTGATAACCACCTCTGCCAGAAAGGTCTTGATTTTTATAATTCCAGGTTTTAGGTTAGAGAATCAACGAGTTAATGTGGCCGATACTGAAATTATCCGGTCAGCGTTATCCGGCGCTCGTTGATCGCTCCTCGGCTCCGGAAGTTGCCTTCTGCAGAACATGATCGGCATCGGGAGGCTCCTCCTCAGTTAGATTGCTATGGCCAGCGCAATTGTCTAATTAATTGTCATAATTCATACAGGTTCAATATATGGTGCCCAAGATATCACCCATGGGTCGTTCCAACCTCCTCACCGGCTCCATCCCCGGCGCCCTGCTGCGGCTGTCCCTGCCGGTCATGGCCACATTTCTGCTGCAGACACTGTATAACATGGCCGATGCCTTCTGGCTGGGGAAGCTGGGACGGGAGGCCATCTCAGCCCCGGGGATCTCTTTCTCCATCCTGTTTTTCTTCGTCTCGCTGGGGGCCGGATTCTCGGTGGCCGGGACCGCTCTGGTGTCACAGTATATTGGCAGCGGCCAGAAGGAGCAGGCCAACCTGGCCGCCGGCCAAAACCTGGTATTCCTGATCATCGGAGCCGTTTTCATCTCTCTGGTGGGGATGTCGGCCTCGGAATTCATCCTCCGGCTGATGCAGACCCCGGAGGATGTGTTCGCCAATGCCTCCCTCTATCTCCGGATTCTCTTTGCCGGCATTCCGTTCATGGCCATCTCCTTCGTCTACGGCGGGATCATGCGGGGCGCCGGCGATGCCATCACCCCGATGGTCATCGATATCGTCACCAACCTGCTCAACATCCTGCTGGATCCCTTCTTCATCTTCGGCTGGGGTCTCTTTCCCCGCATGGAGGTGGCCGGAGCGGCTGCCGTGACCATCGGCTGCCGTTTCCTGGCCTCGGTGGCCTGCATGGTCCTGCTGGTCTCCGGAGCCCGGGGGCTGAAGGTCCGCTGGCCGCAGCTGCGTCCCCGGTGGGGCTATCTGGGCCGGATCATGCGCATCGGCATGCCGGCTGCCATCGGGCAATCGGGGGCTTCTCTGGGTTTCATGGTCACCCAGGGATTCGTCAATTCCTTCGGATCGGCCGTGGTGGGCGCCTTCACCGTGGCCGTGAGGGTCATCCATCTGATCAACGTCCCGGGCATGGGGCTCAGTGCCGGAGCCTCCGCCCTGATCGGCCAGAACCTGGGTGCCGATCAGGTCAAGAGGGCCGAGAAGACCGTCTGGTGGGGGGTGGGCATGGTGGCTGCCTTTTTGGCGGTGGGCTGTTCGCTCCTGGCCTTTGCCAGCGAGCCGGTCATCCGGCTGTTCATCGACGATCCGGAGGTGATCGCCGAGGGGATCGTCCTGTTTCGGGTCATTTCTTATTCGGTCTTCTTCTTCGGCATCATCATGGTCGTCTTCGGGGCCTTTCAGGGCTCCGGGAAGACCACCCCGGTGATGGTTCTGTCCCTGGCCCGTCTGTGGCTGCTGCGGATTCCCCTGGCCTATCTGTTTTCCTTTGTCCTGGCCTGGGGACACCTGGGCATCTGGTGGGGCATGTTCATCTCCAATGTGGTCATCTCCGTGATGGGTTTGTATTGGTTCAGCCGGGGGACGTGGAAGCAGAAGGTGATTTAGGAGAGCAATTTTCCCCTTGTTCTTCATCGCCGCGTTGCCTATATTAAACTGTTTGATACTCCACTCAAATCAAGAAGAAGAGGAGTTGCTGGAATTCAAGATGCAGCTTCCGCGGCGCCTGGACAG
>CAZOYL010000105.1:0-9359 GCA_964584035.1 uncultured Gemmatimonadota bacterium
CGCCTCCATCGAATCGGAAAAGGTGGTCAACAACCTGGAGGCGGACAGCGGCGGGACCCTGCATATTGCCGTTCAGGCCGGGGAAACCGTCCCGGTCGGCGATGTGATAGGCTATCTGATAGAAGCCGGTGAAAAGCCGCCGGAACGTAGGGAATCCGACGCGGATGAGGCAGGCGCTACACCAAAGACACAGGCTGCAGCCGTGACCGCAGGCGGCAGGGACGGGGCCGAGGCAGAGGTTCGTGTCTCCCCAGCGGCAAGGCGCAAGGCTAAAACGTTGGGAATCGATCTGAGCGGGATTACCGGCACGGGTCCCGGGGGCCGCATCACCATCGAAGATGTGGAAAAGGCAGCCGGGGCCAGCACGAGCGGCGCGGGTGCTTCAGGTGAGGCTGCGGCTGCAGAGAAGCGTGTACCCTTCACCGGTGTGCGTAGGGCAATAGCCGAAGCCATGATCTCGAGCCGGCGGGAAACCGCAGCGGTGACCCTGACCACAGAAGTGGACTGCTCACGTCTGATAGAGGCACGAAAATCGGGCGCCTGGAAACAGGGGGCTGGAAAAATCTCGTACAATGCAATGTTGGTTCAGCTGGCAGCCGACGGCCTCAAAGCATTTCCCTACATGAACGCCCGCCTGGAGAACGATGCGATCCTCCAACTGGAGGAGATCAACGTGGGACTGGCCATGGAGGCGGAGCAGGGTTTGGTTGTGCCGGTGGTTCGCGGTGTGGACGGCCTCACTGTCGAACAGATCCAGGAAAATATTCAAGAACTCGTCAACAAAGTCCGGAGCCGCAGCTCCACGCCGTATGATTTCCAGGGCGGCACCTTCACGGTGACCAATCTCGGCGCCTACGGGATCGACGCCTTCACCCCGATCATCAATCCCGGACAGACGGCGATTCTCGGTGTGGGGAGGATCGCCGAAAGAGCGGTGGTCCGGGATGGAAAGGTAGAGGTTCGCCCCACCTGCGTGCTGAGCCTGACCTTCGATCACCGCCTGGTGGACGGGACTCCGGCCGCCGAGTTCCTCAACGCTCTCAAGGGTTCCGTAGAAAGCTATTAGCTCAAGGTTCGCAGCCGTACCTTGCGGCTCTTCGGTCCGTCCAGCTCGAGAAAGAGGATGCGCTGGTAGGTGCCCAGTTCGAATTTTCCCTTCGAAATACCGATTGTGAGGGACGTCCCGGCAAAGGCGCTCAGCACGTGGGCTATGGTGTTGGGGTTGTTTTTCTTGATATGCTCGAAGGGGCCGCAGTCCTTGAGCCAGCATCGGGCAATCCGGAGGAAGTCCCGGCGCAGCTCCTCATCATCCTCGCTGAGCAGCAGCGCCGCGGTGGTGTGGGGTATAGAGACAAAGGCGATCCCATCTCCAGCCGCCTTCACCAGCTCTGCGACCCGATCCGTAACATCGATGACCTGCCCCGGTTCTTCTGTAATCACCTCGATCTCTTTCATCCCTTGCCTCCTGACAGCGGCTCCGCTGATGTCTCCACCAGCTCGAGGATGGCCCCCCGGATCCGCTGCTCTCCTGGAACAACGGCGGATTCCAGAACCGGCGAAAACGGAATGGGTACATCTGGCGTGGCCACCCTTCGAATCGGCGCTTTGAGATACCCGAGCTCCCCGGAGGCCATATCAGCGGACACCTGGGCGCCCCAGCCGCCTCTCTCGTTGTTCTCCTCCACGATCAGCAGTTTGCCGGTTTTCCGGACCGAAGCGGCAATCGTCTCCGTATCAAGGGGAATAAGCGTTCGGGGATCCACAACCTCCACACTGATCCCCTCCCCGGCCAGGGAAGCGGCTGCATTCATGGCATGGTGAAGCATCAGCAGATTGGCCACAACCGTGATATCCTTTCCCTCCCGTTTCACATCCGCAACGCCCAGGGGAAGTGTGTATTCCTCCTCCGGAACGTACTGGATGCTCAGAGCGCTTTCTACAAGATGCCGGCCCTTGCTGCCGTACAGGTGTTTATGCGCACAGAGGATCACCAGGTTGTCATCCCGGATCGCCGCTTTGAGCAGCCCCTTGGCGTCGTACGGGCAAGCCGGGGTCACCAGCTTGATACCGGGGATATGGAAGAGGAAACCCTCCATTGCATTCGCATGCTGAGCTCCCCGCCCCGAAGCTCCGGTGGGCAGGTGGATGACCATGGGGATCCTGACCTGTCCCCCGGACATGTAACGCAGCTTTCCGGCCTGCTGCACGATCTGGTCCATGGCGCAGAACAGGAAGTCGCCGTACTGAAAATCAACAACTGGGCGCATGCCCTGAATAGCAGCCCCGATGCCCAGGCCGATGAAACCGGACTCGGAGATTGGGGTGTTCACCACCCGGTCCGGCCCGAAGGCGTCGAGCATTCCCTGGGTAAAGGCAAAAGATCCACCAAGGCGTATATCCTCACCCATGAGAAAAACCCTCTCATCCCGCTGCATCTCCTCCCTCAGAGCTTCTCGCAGGGCCTCCACTACAGTGAGGGTTCGCCGACCGGGGCGTTCACTCTGCATAGACATCCTCCAAAGCCGAAGCCGGGTCCGGATCGGGACTGGACAGGGCGAAATCCACGGCCTGATCCACCGACTCGTTTATCTCCCTTTCAAGCGAGTCGAGCCTGTCCGCAGTGAATCGCCCGTCCGTCAGCAGGTACTCCCTGAAATCCGTGAGCGGTTCCCGCTGGAACCAGGCGGCCACCTCCTCCTCCGGCCGATAAGCGCCCTTATCGTCCCGTTTATGCCCGCCCCGCCGATAGGTGAGGCACTCGACCATGGTGGGCCCCTGTCCATTGCGAGCCCGTTCCGCGGCCTCCGCCACCGTGTCGTACACGGTGATCGGATCGTTGCCGTAAATCGTTACACCCTGCATGCGGTAGGCAGCGGCTCTTTCGGCAAGATACTCGTTCAGCACCACGTCGCTGATGTGTGTGGACACGCCGTAGAAGTTGTTCTCGCAGAGAAACACGGCGGGCAGTTTCCAGAGAGCAGCCAGGTTCATGGCTTCGTGCCAATCCCCCTCATTGACCGCCCCGTCACCGAAGAAGTTGAGCACGACTCGCCTGCTCCCCGCACGCTGGAAGGCGAAGGCCATGCCTGCGGCAATCGGGGAGGAGGCACCCACGATGCCGATGGCCGGCAGGGCCCCTACGGAAAGATCACCCACGTGCAGTGAACCGCCTTTTCCGCGGCAGCAGCCCGTGGCTTTACCGAACAGCTCGGCCATGATGGACCGAACCGATACCCCCTTGGCCAGGGCTTGGCCATGCCCCCGATGAGTCAGGGTGATCACGTCTTGCTGCTGAAGGGCAAGACAGGTCCCGACGGTTGTGGCTTCCTGGCCGTGGGAGAGGTGAATCGTTCCCGGCATTATTCCTTCGTGATACAACTCATTCACCTTGAGCTCGAAACGCCGGATCAGCACCATCCGCCTGTACATCTCCAGGAGAAGGTCTTCCCCGTAACCGGAGAGATCCTTTCTTTCGGGACGCTGCGGTATGGTTACGCGCATTCCTCTATCCTCTTTTCATTTTTCTCGAACCACGGCAGGGCTGAGCTGCCGTGCCTCAATCCTCGGCATCGCTTCGCCCCTCCGTTGAGAGGGCCGCCAAACGCCGGCTGTGTTCGCGAAGATCCTCCGTGATCCCCTGATACTCTTCGAAATACGCATCGTAGAGGGCTTTGTTCTTTTCATCCGGTTCGATCGTTCGGATGTCCCTCACACACTTGCGCACCGCCTCGGCCCAATCATGAAATACCCCTACCGAAATCCCGGCCAGAAGTGCGGCCCCGAAGGCCGCGTCTTCCACCCCAGGTTTCACCAGTGATTCTCCTAGTACGTCGGCGAGGATTTGCGCCCACAGTTCGCTCCTGGATCCTCCGCCGAGCAACTTGCGCGCCGCTGAACAAATACCCAGAGAGTCGACAACCCCGGCACATTCCCTCAATGAATAGGCCACACCCTCCATGATGGCCCTGGCAAAATGAGAAGCGGTGTGGTGGTTGCCGATGCCGACGAAATCCCCGCGCAGGCCCGGATCCCAATGGGGCGTGCGTTCTCCCATCAGATACGGATGGAAGAGAAGACCCTCTGATCCCGGGGGTGCTGTTGCAGCGAGTTTCACCAGCTCATCGAATTCCATGCGGGGGAAAAACTTCTCCCGAAACCAGCGAAAGGTGGCGGTGCCGGAGTTGGTAGCGCCGATCGTGAATCCCCGTTTTCCCAACAGGTAGGGATAGGTCAGGATTCTGCGATCCGGCAACGGAGTGGGGGTGACCAGAGTTACGATCCCGGCCGTACCCAGCTTTATGGTACCCTGCCCGGGTTCTACGACCCCGACACCCAAGGCCTCTGCCGGACTGTCCCCAGCGCCCATGCCGACTGGAGTGCCGGCCGGAAGCCCGCTATCCCGAGCAGCCTCCCTGACGAGCCTCCCGGCCAGCTCATGATTGGCCTGGATCGCGGGAAGCAGTCGAAGATCCAAGGCGACCAAAGCGCAAAGCTCCTCGGACCAGCGGCTGTCCTTCAAACGAAAGAGCATCGTGCCCACCGCATCGTAGGGATCAGTGGCATATTCGCCGGTGAAGCGAAGGCGGACGTAATCCTTGGTGATTTGAAGGCGGCGGATCCTCTTCCAGCTCTCCGGTTCGTTCTCCCTGATCCAGAGAAGCTGGGGCAGGGTCCAGACCGGGTTGACACGCTGGCCGCTCAGTTCGAAGATCCGCTGTCCGGCTTGCCGTTCCAGCCGCTGCGCCTGGGAGCTGCTGCGCAGATCCGACCAGTGTAAGACGGGTCGAAGCGCTTTCCCCTTCTCGTCCAGCAGCGCCGCATTGTGGGCCGGACCGACAAAGGCAACGGCAGCAATCTTCTCGGATGCCAGATTCCCTTCGGACAGGCAGGTGCGGATCGCGCTGCAGGCGCTGTGGTACCAGTCTTCTGGGTCCTGCTCCGACCATCCCGGTCTAGGATACCTGGTGGGGTAACTCTGTGCACCCGTCGCCAGAATGCGACCGGTGTCGTCGATCGCAATCGCCTTGCTGCCGCTGGAACCTACGTCGACCCCGAAAAGAGCGTCCATAAAGTCCTACCGATCCCCACCTTCCATGCAAGCCGAACTCCTGCGCCCCCGCAAGCAATCACCGTGCCGGCCATGATAAACACTCAGTGATGTCTTGTCAAGTACGTTATAGTTCATACCTGTATTGACATGTATTGTTTTTTATGTAATATCGACTGTATGGTCGACAAGGCATCCTCGCAACCGCTGTACGCTCAGATCCAGGGGATCATCGAACGGGAGATCACCTCTGGCAAGCTTCAACCCGGAAACCGGATACCCAGCGAGCAAGAGATTGCGAAGAAGTACGAGGTTAGTCGCGTGACCGCCCGCAAGGCCCTCGACAATCTCGTAGCCAAAAACCTGCTATTCCGACAGGCCGGGAAAGGCACCTTTGTAGCCGAACATGCTCTGCCCTACGGATTCTCGGCGATGCTGAGCTTCAGCAAAAACCTACGCTCCCGGGGTTTCGAAGTCAGAACGCAGATACTCGAACAGACTTTGATACCCGGTTCCCCCGAAATCACCCGGCAGCTTCGACTCGACATGGGGGCCGAGCTGGTGATCATCAGGAGACTGCGCTACGTGGACGGTGTTGCCGCAGCAATCCACACATCCTACTTCGATGCTCGAATCTATGCTCCTCTAGTAGGAATTGACTTCACAACGGAATCGATTCTCGAAGCGGCTGAGCGGGCCGGCCGCATCCTCATGTCCTACTCCATCGATTCCCTGCGAGCCGTTCCGGTCACCGTACCGGACGGTCAGATTCTGGGAGTCCAAACAGGTGCACCGGCTCTGGAATTGGAGGGAATCGTGTTCGACGAGAACAACAAACCGAGCCGCTACACCAAGGGCATCTATAGAGGAGACATGTTCCGCCTGGAAGTAAAGAATACGGGAACAGCAACAACGGTTCTTCGAATCGTTAAAAACCAGATCACCGGAGGAACCGGGGAATGAATCTAGAAGCGGTTGAACGGAAAGACCAACGTCAGGCGCTTGGAGAAGCATTTCCGATTCTAGGAAAAGAATACCCGGACCTTCTCGTGCTTTCTCCCGACACTTCCCGGTCCACCGGCGCGGCAAAGTTCAGGGATGCCCTGCCCGAGCGTTTCCTCTGCACCGGGGTTTCGGAGATGAACACCCTGGCCATGGCGGCGGGGCTGGCCCTGGAGGGCTGGAAACCCCTGGTCGCCGGATTCGCCATGTTTGTGGGCGGAAAAGCCTGGGAGCCGCTACGCAATGCAATCGCCTACCCGCACCTGAACGTCAAGATCGTTGCCACCCACGGCGGGATCAATGTCGGCCCAGACGGGGTGACCCACCAGATGGTGGAGGATATCGCCCTGATGCGGGCGATTCCCGGGATGACCGTTCTGGCTCCCACGGATGCCAACCAGGTACTGCCCGTTCTTCGTGCCGCTTTGGATTACGATGGACCAGTATACATCCGCCTGGAACGTCATTCCATACCGATGGTTACCGATCCCAACGGCAGGTACGAGATCGGAAGGGCGCTGCTCATGCGGCCTGGAAGGGATGTCACGCTCATCGGCGAGGGAAGCATGGTTCTCACCGCTTTGGAGGCAGCAGCGGCATTGGCGGAACAGGGCGTTGAAGCGGAGGTTCTCAGCGCCGTATCGATCAAACCTTTGAATGCCGAATCGTTGATCGATGCGGCCCGGCGCACAGGTGCGGTTGTCAGCTTGGAGGATCACAACCAGCACGGAGGATTGGGATCGGCCGTGGCCGAAATCCTTTGCCTTCACCACCCCTGCCCCATGGAGCAGATCGCTCTGCAGGACACCTACGCCGAAAGCGGAAAGGCGGATCAGCTGAGGGCAAAGTACCATCTGGCCAAGGCGGACGTGATCGAGGCGGTTCACCGGGTTCTGGCAAGACGGGGTCGGCCCAGGAGTCATCAATGAAGGCGCACGGTGAGGTTGTCAACAGAAAAGAGCTCTTGACGCAGCTGGCCGAGCACGCCCGGCGGATGCGGATCCACGTAATCCGCATGACCACCCGGGCCGGCAGCGGGCACGTGACCTCGGCTTTTTCCGCGGCCGACATCGTGGCTGCCCTTTACTTTGCCGAGATGCGCTTCGATCCAAAGCATATCGAGGATCCGGACCGGGATCGCTTCATTCTTTCCAAAGGCCACGCCGCCCCTATACTGTACGCTGTCCTGCATGAAGCAGGCGTGTTCGACGAGGCGACCATGATGAGCCTGCGTCAGCCCGGCAGCCCTCTACAGGGGCATCCATGGTGCCGCACCCCGGGAGTGGATGCAACCAGCGGGTCCCTGGGCATTGGTTTGTCCCAGGCAATTGGCCGGGCCATCGGAGCGCGCATGAGGGGCAGTCCCAGCAGGATCTACACCATGATAAGCGACGGGGAGTGCGACGAAGGGGAAACCTGGGAAGCGGCTTTGGCTGCGGCTCACTTCCGGACAGACAATCTCTGTGTGTTTCTGGACCGTAACAAAGCCCAGGTGGACGGGCCCACCGATAGAGTGATGAGCCTCGAACCGCTGGCAGACAAATGGAGAGCTTTCAACTGGCGGGTGGAGGAAATCGACGGACACGATTTTTCCGCGATCCTCGATTATCTTCACAGATCCAGGGAGCACAAGGGGCAGCCTTCGCTTGCGATCGCCCACACCAAAAAGGGACGGGGGGTGTCCTTCGTGGAAGAGGAGGACCGTTACCGCCATGCCAGTGTCCTGGATGCGGAGGCTGCAAAACAAGCAATCACCGAACTGGAGCGGAGATGAAATCCGCAGCCGGCTCATCTGTACCCCTCATCCATACCCGCCTCGTCGACAGCCACCTGCACCTCGTGAATCCGGATCGTTTTCAATATTACTGGATGAAGCCCGAGTTCACCGTTCTGCAGCGCAGCTATCTGGCCGATGATATCCAGCCGATTTATAAAGCCTTCAATATCGAAAAAGCCGTGCTTGTTCAGGCGCACCCGTCTTTCGAGGAAACCAAGTATCTGGCGGAGGTTGCTGCCAGTCATCCCTTCATTGCGGCGGTGATAGCCCACGTTGACTTGACGGTGTCGACGATCGAGCAGGACCTTGCCGAATTATTCCGATACGGCATCGTCAAAGGAGTCCGGCATCAGCAGTCCGAAGATCAAAGTGCGGACTGGTTTCTCAAACCGGAGGTGCTTAGAGGCTTGAAGGCCGTATCTGCGGCCGGACTGCGCTACGATCTGCTCGTCAAACCGCGACATTTAGCTTCGATCCCTGCGGTTATGGAAAAGGTCCCGGATCTCGAGATCGTGTTGGAGCACATGGGCAAACCGCCGATCGCTTCACAGTCTCTGATACCTTGGGCAGAGGATCTGGCCGCGATAGCCGAGAATCCCTCGGTTCACTGCAAGATCTCCGAGCTGGTAACCCAGGCTGATTGGGAGAGCTGGAGCAGCGATGACCTCAAACCCTATGTTCAGCATGCCCTGGATTGCTTCGGGCCCCAGCGGCTCATGTGGGGAAGCGGCTGGCCGGTCTGCCTGCTGGCTACCGATTTCAGGCAGACTATCAGCTCATGCTTGGAGGCCCTGGGCATGCTTTCGCAGCCCGAGATCGATAAGATTTTCAGCAAAAACGCACGTTTTTTTTACGAGCTTGAATAAAAAGTTTAGCCGATCACCGACACCTGGATTGCTCCGTCTAACCGTTGGTCACGGCAGCAACTGAATCCCCTTTGTTACAGTCTTTTCCCACGAACGACGGGCACTGCAGACGAATGGGAGAGTTTGGCGATTTCCCACGGAGGTGATCAGGGCGGCGCCTAATTGCAGGGTATCGGGGTGCGCAAGGCGTGCACGTGCAGCTGTCGTACAACCTGCCGACGGAGCCTTAGTCTCGATCCACGAAGAGGAGAGTATATCGAAACGTTCTTGGAGCCGATAAGAATAACTTTGCTCGATTAATCCTTCCCGCAGCAATCGATCAAATACCGAGGCACATATAACAGCACTTTTCCACCAGACAACTATATGTGGGTCTTCAGCCAGCAGAGATAAAAGAGACGGTGTGCTCAATATTCCCTGGCGAACCAGGCGAGCATTCCTGTCGTTGTTGATATCAGTGCCCGCCGCCACCGGTTCCAGTCTTGCGACCGGTTTATTGCGGTACAGGATCAGGATTGTTTTTTCTATCTGGGTTCTACTGGATTTTTAAAAGGGTTTTCAGGCGTATTATATTGAACCTATCAAGGCGATTGGTTATCCACGGGCCCGCGAACCGCCTGCGAATAATCCTGGAGAACCATGCGGATGCTCGCCGCGATCAGATCCT
>CAZOYL010000106.1:0-9281 GCA_964584035.1 uncultured Gemmatimonadota bacterium
CGGCTGGGCGTCTGGGGCGACTGGGAACATCCCTATCTGACCATGTCCCCGGAATTCGAGAGCCGGATCGTCGAGGTGTTCGGCGAGCTGGCTCAGCAGGGTTATGTCTACCGGGGTCTGCGTCCCATCCACTGGTGCCCCACCTGCGTCACGGCCCTGGCTATCTCGGAAATCGAGTATGAGGAAAAGGAATCCTCCTCCATCATCGTGGCCTTCCCCTTGAAGGAGGATCCCGGCAAAGTATTCACCGATCAGGATCTATCCTCCAGTTTTGTCCTCATCTGGACCACTACCCCCTGGACCATTCCGGCCAACATGGCCCTGGTGGTCCATCCCGATCTGGATTACAGCGTGGTGGCCGCCGCCGGCCGCAGCTATCTGCTGGCCGACGGGCTGGTCGACAGGGTCATGGAGATGATCGGGGCGGAGAGCTTCGAGCGCGTCCGGACGGTGAAGGGCCGGGATCTGCAGGGCCTGATCTGCCGGCATCCTCTGGAGAAGCGGGACAGCCCCGTTTTCCTGGCCAAGCACGTCTCCCTGGAGGAGGGCACCGGCGTGGTCCACACCGCCCCGGGGCACGGCGCCGAGGATTTCGAGGTGGGACGAAAAGAGGGTCTGGAGATCTTTTCGCCGGTGGACGACGAGGGCCGGTTCACCTCGCAGGTGCCTCAGTACCGGGGGTTGCGTGTCCTGGAGGCCAATGAGCGGGTCAACGAGGATCTCAAGAAGGCCGGCGCCCTGCTCTCCTGCGGCGCCATTCGTCACCAGTATCCTTTCTGCTGGCGGTGTCACCAGCCGCTGGTTTTCCGGGCGACGGTGCAGTGGTTCATGTCGATCGATCATCTGGATCTGCGGCAGCGCGCCCTGGAGGCGGTCGGCACGGTCAGATGGATCCCCGGACACAGCGAGAACCGAATTTACAGCGCCCTGGAGAGCCGACCGGACTGGTGTCTTTCCCGCCAGAGGATCTGGGGCGTGGGTCTCCCCGTTTTCTACTGCAAAAAGAACGGGCATGAGGTCCTGACCCCGGACTCGGTCGCCGCGGTGGCCAAGCTGGTCCGGGAGAAGAGCGCCGACGCCTGGTATGATGTGCCGGCCGAGAAGATCCTGCCGCAGGGTTTTTCCTGCCCGCAGTGCGGAGACACCGAATTCCGCAAGGAGACCGACATCCTGGACGTCTGGTTCGACTCCGGCTCCACCCACCGGGTCGTTCTGGAAGGGCGCCCCGATCTGCAATGGCCGGCGGACATGTATATGGAGGGGTCGGATCAGCACCGCGGCTGGTTCAACTCCTCGCTGTTGATCGGCGTGGCCACCCGGCAGGGATCTCCCTATAAAACCTGTGTGACCCATGGCTTCATCCTCGACGAGGAGGGGCAGGCCATGGCCAAGAGCAAGGGCAACGTCATCTCTCCTCTGGAGATCTATGGCCAGCACGGCGCCGACGTGCTGCGGCTGTTCATCTGTTCCACCGATCACAGCAGCGATATTCGCATCTCCGAGGAAATTTTAGTGCGGATTTCCGAATCGTACCGTAAAATCCGGAACACTTTTCGCTTTCTTCTCGGTAATCTGGCCGATTACGTGCCGGCCGAGAATGCCGTGGACGGTCAACGACTGGAGGAGATCGACCGATGGGCACTGGATGCGCTGGGAGGCCTGATCGATGAGGCCGTTCTGGGTTATGAGACCTGCCAGTTCCACGAGATCTTCCATACCGTCTACGATTTCTGTGTGGTCAAGCTCTCGGCCTTTTATCTGGACGTCATCAAGGATCGTCTCTATGTCAACGTCGCCGATGCGCCTGGCCGGCGGGCCGCTCAGACCGTGCTGTACCGGCTGCTCGACACCATGGTCCGGCTGATCGCGCCGATTCTGCCCTTCACCGCCGAGGAGATCTGGCAGGTCATGCCGCCCGCCGAGGGCCGTGAGGAATCGGTTCATTTCGCCCTCTTCCCCGAGGTGCCGGAAGAATGGCGGGATGAGGAGCTGGCCGCCCGGTGGGAGCAGCTGCTGGCGGTGCGCGATGAGGTTCTTAAGCCGCTGGAGACCATGCGCAGGGACAAAGCGATCGGGAACTCGCTGCAGGCGGCCGTCGATCTGTACACCGATTCGGAAGACCTGGCCGGATTGCTGGATCAGTACCGGGATTTCCTGAAAACCCTTTTTATCGTCTCACAGGTCGATCTGCATGATCAAGAAGCCTTCCCGGCCGATCAGCGGCACCAAAGCGAAGCCTTGTCCCTGGTGGTCGGGGTCAGGAAGGCGGATGGAGATAAATGCGAGCTCTGCTGGAATTACTCTCCCACGGTTGGACAGCACCAGGTCCACACGACGCTGTGTGAGAGATGTATCCGAATCGTCGAACAGCTTTAGACGGCTCCTTGAGGAATTTGCTGCCTCGATCGGGAGCGGGAGGAGGAGATGGAGAAGACCAAACTTCAAAAATACGAGCGGAAACTGCTGAAGCTGCGCACGGACCTGCTGACCGAGCTGGGCTATCTGGAGGATGAAGTTCTCAATCACACGACCAAGGACGCATCGGGCGACCTGTCGGCCTATTCCTTTCACATGGCCGATCTGGGCACCGATGCCATGCGTCGGGAGACCGGTTTTCTCCTGGCCTCGAAGGAAGGGCGTCTGCTGCTGGATGTCAATGAGGCGCTGCGGAGAATACAGAAGAAATCATACGGCCAGTGCGTGGATTGCGGCAAGAAGATCAACACCAAGCGGCTCGATGCCCTTCCCCATGCCAGCCTGTGCATCGAGTGCCAGTCCAATGAAGAGAAGAATAATAATAACCATTGAGATGCGCCCGGCGGAATGATCAACGTGAGACGTGAAACGCGTGACGTTTGACGTGAAACCTGAAGGGCACTCACCTTTATCCCCTGATACTCCTTGAGAGAACCTCTTTTCCGGAAGAGAAACGCTTCCTCCAGGATCGTGTGGGCGGTCGCCATCGCGGCCATCCTCGTGGATCAGGCCTCCAAGATCATGGTGGAGACGACCATGAGGCTGGGCCAATCGGATTCCGTGATCGGCGATGTGTTCCGCCTGACCTATATTAAAAATGCCGGCGGGGCGTTCGGGATTTTTCTGGGAGGTGGATGGTTCTATTTCGTGGCCTCCGTCGTGGCGGTGGCCATGATTTTTTTCTACCTCCGGCGTCTGACCGCCGATCGGACCCTGCCGCGGCTTTCGCTGGCCATGATCCTGGGCGGCGCTCTGGGGAATCTGGTCGATCGCCTGCGCAGCGGCGTGGTGACCGATTTTCTCGATTTCGGCATCGGTCACCTGAGGTGGCCGGTTTTCAATCTGGCCGACGCCTTTATCACCGTGGGCGTGGTGCTCTTTTTCCTTTCGATGATGCGAACGCAACAGGAGGGAGCCGAAGATCATCCGCAAGCTGATCGTTCTCCCGCACATTCATGAACAGAGGCTGGACGTTTTCCTGGCCCACCGCCTGAAGAACCAGTCCCGTTCGGCGCTGAAGAAACTGATCGACTCCGGCGGGGTCTGGATCGACGGCAAGGCGGCCAAGCCGCACCACCGGGTCCGCGGCGGCCAGGTGATCAAGTTTGAGGTCGTCGAGACAAAGCCGGAGAAGGTCGAACCAGAGGACATCCCTCTGGATATTTTTTTTGAGGACGAGCACCTGCTGGTGATCAACAAACCGGCCGGGATGATGGTCCATCCCGCCTCGGGCATCTATACCGGGACCCTGGTCAACGCTCTGCTCCATCACAGCCGGGACCTGTCCGGGGTCGGCGCCCCCCTGCGGGCCGGCATCGTCCACCGCCTGGACAAGGATACCACCGGGCTGCTCATGGCGGCCAAGACCGACCAGGCCCACCGGCGGCTGGCCGAACAGCTGGCCCGGCGGACCGTGCGGCGGGAGTACCGGGCCATCGTCTGGGGACAGTTCCCGGCGGAGACCGGCAGCATCGACAGCCCCATCGGGCGCAGCCGGGGGGACCGCAAGAAGATGGCCGTGCGGCTGGTGGAGGGCCGCAAGGCCGTAACCCATTATCACATCGAGGAAGAGTTCGGTATCTGTTCGTTTCTGGCGCTCAAGCTGGAGACCGGCCGGACCCATCAGATCCGCGTCCACCTGACCCACCTGGGCCATCCGGTGCTGGGCGATCCCAAATACGGCGGCCGGACCAAGCGGTTGAGCGGGCTGGGCGCGCCGGCCCGGACCCTGGGGCAGGAGCTGCTCACGGTCATGCCCCGCCAGGCACTGCACGCCAAGGTGCTGGGATTCACCCATCCGATGACGGAAACCTTCATGCAGTTCGAGTCGGACCTGCCGGCGGATATGGAGGCGGCGCTGGGGGTGCTGCGGGGGTGGGCTAAAAACTGATGTGATCGTGTTCGCAGTTTGTGTTTGCGGGAAACCGGCAGCAGTGGCGGTGGCAGTGGCAGGAAAGCCGAGCTGAGAGATGTAAAAGGGCGAGCGAACGTTCGCCCCTTTTTATTGCTTCTTATCAGGATCATATCGGGTGGTTTGACGAGCGCGAACCGCGGGTAGGAACACGGGGGCATCCGCACACACGATAAATCTCAATTATTTATAAATCTTGACAAAACCCCCATATTCTGGTAAAATTATAGAGAATAGGAGTGAACTCCTGTTTTTTCGTTTCTGAAGGGGGTGAGGCTCGGTTTTTGCTGATCTTCGTTTTCAGAAGATCTCCATCATTCATCGTCCATTCGATCGATGTCATGGATCCATAGTACTATTTTTCTTCATCGCCAGGCCGTATTCCGGCCGGAAAGGAGCAGATTGATGAGTCTCTATTGGAAGCCGTTTTTTATCGCCCTGTTGTGTCTCTCACTGTTCGCCGCCGGCGCCGCTGGGGCCGAGGTTCAGACCCTGACGGTCGAGATTCCCGTGGGCGACTATCACATCGAGACCATCAAGAGCCAGCAGGACATCTCCGTGGACGGCTTCGGCCGCAACCTGATCCCCGGCATGCCCGATCTGCCCTCGAAGATCTTCGCCATCGCCATTCCCCCCGGCGCCCGGGTGGAGAGCGTCACCTACCGGGCCGGACAGGGGATCGAGCTGCCGGGGACCTATTGGATCGAGCCGGCCCCCCTGCCCCGGGTCATCGGCCGTGAGGATCCCCGGATATATGAGCGCGAGCAGCAGCGCTATGAGCACAACCGCCGGTCGGTTTACGAAACCGATGCGCCCTATCCCGCCCGGCTGACCGAGCTGGTGCGTCAGGCCGGATACCGCAAGTACAACCTGGCGGATGTGCGGATCAACCCGATCACCTACCAGCCGCTTTCCGGAAAGCTGACCTACTATCCGGACATCACCGTTGTGGTCAGCTACCGCGTCGAGGAAAAAGACCGTCAGCCCGTTATCGACAACCTGGTCCGGACGGAGGCCGTCGCCCGCGACATCATCCTCAACTACGACCAGGCCCAGAGCTGGTATTCTCAGGCCCCGGCCCGTGACAAGGGCCTGTACGACTTCGTCATCATCACCACTGACGCCCTGGTGTCGTATGTCGACACCCTGGTCGACTGGGAGACCGCCAAGGGACGCAACGTCAACGTGGTCACCCTCTCGTGGATCAACGCCAACTACAGCGGTGGCTACGACACGGCCGAGAACATGAGGAATTTCCTCCGCGACAAATACCCCTCCGGCGAATGGGGTGTCGAGGATGTGCTCCTGGTGGGCCACTACGATGATGTTCCCATGCGCCGCTGCGCCCAGGATCTGGGCTACGGTGAGCCGGAGACCGATTATTATTACGCCGAGCTGTCCCTGCCGGACGCCAGCTCCTGGGATGACGACGGGGATCATCTTTACGGCGAGGATACGGACGCGATCGATTTTTACAACGAGGTCAATGTGGGCCGCATCCCCTGGACGACCGCCTCGACGGTGCAGCATATCTGCGAGAAAACGGTGGCCTACGAGCAGAACGGCAATCCCGGATTCAAAAAGAACATCTTGCTTCTGGGTGCTTTCTTCTGGGCTGATACCGATAATGCTGTGCTCATGGAGACCAAGGTCGATCAAACCTGGATGTCCGACTGGACCATGACGCGGATGTACGAGGAGGGCTATTCCACTTACTCCATGGATTATAACCTGAACACAACGAACGTGAGAAACGTCTGGTCAGCCGGCACGTTCGCCTTCGTCAACTGGGCCGGCCACGGATCGCCTACCGGTTGCTACATCATGTACGGTACCGGCGGCTCCTTCGTCTCCAACAGCACCTGTAGCTTTCTCAACGATGACTATCCGGCCATCATCTTCGCCGACGCCTGCAGCAACTCCGACACCGATAATCTGAACCTGGGTCAGGCCATGATGGAGCGGGGCGGCGTGGCCTTCGAGGGCGCCACCAAGGTGGCCCTGGGCTGTCCCGGCTGGAACGGCGTCATGGACGGCTCCAGCCAGTCACTGGATTACTACTTCACTACCATGGTCACCGCGGGCGACCACACCGTCGGCCAGGCTCACCAGCAGGCCCTCCGGAACATGTACACCTACGGGCTGTGGAGCTATAACAGGTACGAGACCTTCGAGTGGGGCGCCCTGTGGGGCAATCCCAACCTGGCCATGGAACCGCTGATGACTGTCTACATCGACTTCCCGGATGGACTGCCGGACTATCTTGAGCCGGGCGTGCCCGACACCATCACGGTCGAGATCACCGAGGCCGGCGACAGCTACGTTCCCGGAACGGGCACCATGTACTATCGCTATGATGGCGGCAGCTACCTGACCCAGACCTTGACACACATCAGCGGGGATCTGTACCGTGCCATTCTTCCGGCCGCCGGCTGCTCCGACACACCGGAATTCTATTTCAGCGCCCAGGGTTCCGCGTCCGGCGTGCACACCCGACCCGCCGATGCCCCGGCCAATGTGTATTCCGCCGCGGTCGGTCAGCTGGCCGTCATATTCGAGGACGATTTCGAGACCGACCAGGGCTGGACGGTGGAGAATGATCCCTACTTGACCGACGGTCCCTGGGAGCGCGGCGTGCCCGTGGGTGGCGGTGTCCGGGGCGATCCTCCGACCGATTACGACGGCTCCGGGCAGTGCTATCTGACCGATAACGTGGTAGACAACTCCGACGTGGACGGGGGGATCACCTGGTTGATCTCGCCGACCATTGATCTTGGCGGACAGAGCGACGTCAACGTTCATTACGCTCTGTGGTACACCAACGATTTTGGAGCCGATCCCAACAATGATATTTTCATCATCTACGTTTCCGAAGACAACGGATCAAACTGGACTCCCGTGGATACCATTGGGCCAGCCAGCCCCTCCGGGTGGAATGAGCACGATTTCACGGTGGACGATTTCGTCACCCCCAGCGCCCAGGTCAAGGTCCGCTTCGAGGCTTCGGATCTGATCAGCGGCTCGGTGGTCGAGGCGGGTGTGGACGATTTTGTGATCTCCACCTTTTCCTGTGAGGAGGCCTATCCTCCCCAGACGGTGGGCGGCCTGACCGCCACGCTGGTGGAGGCCGACCTGCTGCTGCAGTGGTCGCCGGTGGTGACCAACACCGAGGGCCAGCCCCTGACGGTCGATCACTATTGTGTCTACCGAAACACGCTGGGTTTCTTCGATCCCGGATCGGATCCCTTCCTGACCACCCCGGACACCTTCTACGCGGACGATACCGGGGTGGTGGGGGACAGCGGCACCCAGTATTATTACTGCGTGACGGCCGTCTCGGGAGCCAAGGAATCGGATGACTCCGAGATCGTGGGAGAGTTCGACCGTGACCTGATCACGGGGCCCTGATCGCCGTTGAGACCATGATGTGAACCTCAAAGGCCCTTCCGAGCGATCGGGAGGGCCTTTTTCCCGCTTTCCGGGAAACAAAAGCGCTTGACAAAAGCCGCTCGATCTGGTAGAATAAAAGAACAGGGCGGAGCCCCTTTTTTGTTTTAGATAGAGCGATTCTCCAGTGAAGCGTTAATAAAGGGATTTTTAAATAGAGAAGTTTGTAAAATAGAGGAATGAAGATTTACCTTCTGTGACGGTCCCGATGATCGGAGAGGAGAATATGGCGATGCGTGTTCAGGTCAAGGCGTCTTTGCTGTCGGCTCTGATGTGTGTGTTCACCTTGGGCGGCTCGGAGGCCGCCGATCCGCGGCCGCAGGGTCGCATCGAGGTCCCCATACCTGTGGGAGCCTATGAAATACAGGATACGCAGCAGGGCCAGGAGGTGTCGGTCGAGCACTTCGGCCGCCGGCTCGTTCCGGGCAAGCCGGATCTTCCCTCGAAGATCTTTGCCCTGGCGATTCCGCCGGGAGCCGAGCTGGTCGATGTCGGCTACGATGCCGGCCCGGGCGTTGTTCTTCCGGGGAATTATCAGATTCCTCCCGCGCCTCTGCCCAGGGTGATCGGACAGGAAGACCCCGCGGTCGCTGAGCGCGAGCGAAGGACGTATCAGGAGAATCACAGCTCCGTTTACGGCTTCGATGATCCCTATCCGCAGGAGGTGGCGGAGTTCGTCCGCATGGCCGGGTACCGCCAGTACCAGCTGGTGGATGTGCGGGTCACACCTTTCCAGTATGAGCCGTTGTCCCGGCGACTGACCTACTATCCGGACGTGACCGTGTCTGTTACCTACCGGTTTCCGGAGACGGACAGAGCCTTCCCTGCCGACCATCTGATCAGGACCGAGAAGACGGCCGGCGAGATCATCCTCAATTACGACCAGGCCCAGGGCTGGTACGATGCGGTTGCGGCCCCGGGCAAGGGCCTCCACGACTTCGTCATCATCACCACCGCGGCCTGCACCTCGGCGGTCCAGCCCCTGGCGGACTGGGAGACCTCCAAGGGAAGAACGGTCAGGGTGGTGACCACCTCCTGGATCGCCGCCAACTACGGCGGCTACGACCTGGCCGAGAAGATGAGGAACTTTCTGCGGGACAAATATCCCTCGGGGGAGTGGGGCATCGAGGATGTGCTCCTGGTCGGCCATTATGACGATGTGCCCATGCGGCGGACCTATCAGGATGTGGGATACGGCATGCCGGAGACCGATTATTACTATGCCGAGCTGTCCCTGCCCGACGATCAGTCGTGGGACGATGACGGGGATCACAGATACGGCGAGAACACCGACCCGATCGATTTCTATAACGAGGTCAACGTCGGCCGCATCCCCTGGAGCACGCCGGCGACGGTGCAGAGCATCTGTGAGAAATCGGTGGCCTATGAGCAGAATGATTCGGCATCTTTCAAGAAGAACATTCTCCTTCTGGGAGCCTTCTTCTGG
>CAZOYL010000107.1:0-9234 GCA_964584035.1 uncultured Gemmatimonadota bacterium
GATGCCTTCCTGCCGGAGGGCATTACCCAGCTGGCCGTGGACAGCATCTTCATGATGCCTCAACTGGGCGTTCTGGCGACGGTCCACAAGCAGGCCGCCACGGAGGTGTTCACCAAGGACTGCCTGATCCGCCTGGGAACCTGCATCGCCCCGGTGGGAGCGGGAAAACCCGGCAAATCGTGCATCAGGATCAAGGTGACGGTGCCCGGCGGAGAATCGGTGGATCGAGAGGTTTTCTTCGGGGAGCTGTTTGTCATACCGGCTCCATACGGTCAACCGATCCCGGTGAGCATCGAGCCTTCCCGGGGTTTCGATCTCGGTGAAGGTAAGGGCAAAGGACTCGAGACAACGGTGCCCGGCGGCACATCAGGGATCATCGTCGATGCCCGCGGGCGCCAGCCCTTCGAGCTGCCGGTCGAACGGTCCGAACGGGTGAAACGCCTCCAGGAATGGAATAGGGCCATGGATGCGTATCCGGAGACCCCCTGAAAGCTGTGATTACGTCCCTGGATCGTGTTCCTGTATCGGCCTTGATGTTTTCAAATTCGAAATTTGAACTTTGCAATTTACAATTTGATATGATGTTTTTACCGAAAGGAGGCCGCCCATGGCCCATGCCTACACACCAGGATTGAGGGTCGCCGAAAGGACCAAGCTGCGCAAGTTACGCCGGCTCCCCCTGCCCGGAGAGGTGCTGGTCAAGGAGGGTGATGTCGTCAGCGCCGATCAGGTGGTGGCCAAAACCGAACTGCCCGGAAACGTGCAGCCCATCAACATCGCCAATCTGCTCAGCCTGGAACCGGCGGACATCAAGGATTTCATGCTTAAGAAGGAGGGCGATTCCATTCAACAGGATGAGCCCCTGGCCCGCAGCGGCGGTCTTTTCGGTTTCTTCAAGAACACCTACAAATCTCCGGTGTCGGGCACCGTGGAGAGCGTTTCGGACATCACCGGTCAGGTGCTCATTCGCGAGGCACCCATCCCCGTGGAGGTCAAGGCCTACATCGATGGCGTGGTCGCCGAGGTGTTCCCCAATGAGGGCATCGCCGTGTTGACGACAGCCGCCTTCATTCAGGGCATCTTCGGGCTGGGGGGAGAAGCCTTCGGCGAGCTGGCCATGGTCTGTTCGGGACCCAACGAGGTGCTCACCGATGCGGCTATCGACGAGAGCTGCCGGGGAAAGGTGTTGGTGGGAGGATCCTTCATCGAGCTGACCGCTCTCCGTAAAGCCATTGAGATGGACGTCAAAGGGATCGTCATCGGAGGATTCGACAACCAGGACGTCAAGGAGATCCTGGGATACGATCTGGGCGTGGCCATCACCGGAACGGAGGACCTGGGCACCACGCTGATGGTCACCGAGGGGTTCGGAAAAATCCGCATGGCGACCCGGACCTTCGATCTGTTCAAAAGCCTGGAGGGGAAAAAGGCCTCCATCAACGGCGCCACTCAGATCCGGGCCGGCGTTATTCGTCCGGAGGTGGTTATCCCTCTGGCAGCGGATGCCGCCAAAAAGGATGTCGCGGAAAAAAGCGCCAGCGAGGGGATGATCATCGGCAGCCAGATCCGCATCATCCGGCATCCCTATTTCGGCATGATGGGCGAGGTCTCCGACCTGCCGGCTCCTCTGCAGAAGCTGCCCACCGAGGCCAAGGTCAGAGTCTGCAACGTCAAGCTGGAAAGCGGCGAGGAGGTGGTTCTCCCCCGGGCCAATGTGGAACTGATCGAGAAGTAGGAGGCCGAGCGGATGCCTGGATTACAGAGCGCTTCGGGAATCAGGTGACATTTCTGCTCGAAAGGTGGTCCCGCCGCAGGACCACCTTTTTCGTGTCGAATGAAAGGACCCAAGATGAGAAGATTTTTGCCGCTACCCTTGATCATACTGATCGGCTGCCTGTCGATCACGGCCTGTCATAAACAGGCCACCCATCAGGAGCTGACCCGGATGGCCGGCGAGCTGGCCGAGCAGGGGCAGTTCGAGAAGGCCAATAAGCTGGCCCGCCGGGCCCTGGAGGTCATCCGGGAAACCTACCCTGATGACAGTCCCAGTCTGGTCCAGCCGCTCAATGACGCGGCCGCCCTGTTCACCACACTGGGCCAATACACCGCGGCCGAGAGTCTCTATGTAGAGCTGCTGGCCATGGATGAGAAGCACCTCGGCAGGGAACACATCATCGTGGCCAGAGACCTCAACAATCTGGGGGCCGTCTATCGAGCCATGGGCCAGTATGACCGGGCCGAGCCGATGTTCCAGCGCTCAGTGCGGATCTGCGAACAGGTCCTGGGCCCCAACCACCCCGATGTGCTCAACCCTCTATTCAACCTGGCCGAGCTGTATGAGGCTCAGCAGATGCCGGATCAGATCGCCTCGGCCTATGAGCGCATCCTGATCATTTACGAAGAGATCCTGGGAAAGGACCATCCCGACCTGGCGCCCATCCTGGAGGATATGGCCGATTTCTACCGCAGCGCAGACATGGAAGCGCGCGCCGTCGAATTGGAGACCCGGGCCGGAGAGATCCGCGCCAGCCAGCCATAAGGACCTACGGACATGCCCGAACACATCGGCATCGTGGCCTGCAGCGCCGAGGGCGCAGCCCTCTGTTATCGGACCATCTGCCAGGAAGGACAGCCCCGGATGGGCCGGCACGATCACCCCGAGGTGTCCATGCACACCCATTCTCTGGGACAATACATGCGGTTCATCGAGGCCGGGGACTGGCCGGGTGTGGCCGGCCTGATGATCTCCTCGGCCGGGAAATTGACCGCCGCCGGTGCCGATTTCCTGATCTGCCCCGACAATACCATTCATCAGGCTTTCGATGCGGTGACCGCGAAAACCTCCCGGCCGTGGCTGCACATCGCCGAGGAGGTGGCCACCGAGGCCCGCCGCCGCGGACATCGCCGCCTGGGCATCCTGGGCACCCGTTATCTCATGGAAGGCCCCGTGTACACCGAAAAGCTCGCCGAACTCTACCTGGAACACGCCATCCCGGGAAAAGATCAACGGCGCCGGGTCAACGACATCATCTTCTCGGAGCTGGTCCAGGGCCGTTTTACGGATGCGTCCCGGTCCTTTTTTTATGACGTCATCCAGGAACTAAAGAGCGCCGGCTGCGATGCCGTGGTCCTCGGCTGCACCGAGATCCCGCTGTTGGTCACCCCGGAAAGCTCTCCCCTGCCCATTCTGGATTCCACCCGGCTGCTGGCGCGAGCAGCCCTGCGCCGGGCCACCCGCTAATTATCTCCACAGGGGGAGGATCATGTCTGTCAAACACGTTGGCGATTCGACGCTGGTCTGCCATCCCCTGACGCCGGAGCGCTGGGTCGACTTCGAGAACCTGTTCGGCTCCCGCGGAGCCTGCGGCGGCGGCTGGTGCATGTGGTGGCGCCAGACTCCGTCGGAGTTCGAACGCAACAAGGCGGTATGACTTATAGATGCCGCCCGAACTCGACATCAATGCGAAAGGTCAACAAAACCATGATGCACTATCGCCGGACCCAGATCGGCTGGGCCGTCATCGTGGCCCTGGACCTGTCCATTGTCCTCATCATCGTCCTGATGTCCCTCTATGAATTCAGCTGGATCCCGGTGTTCGTCGCCCTCGTGCTGGGCCTGTGCACCTTTTTATTCGCCTCCCTGACGGTGGAGATCGACGAGGAGTACCTGACGGCCCGCTTCGGTCCCGGCCTGGTCCGCAAGACCATTCCGCTGAGGCACATCGTCGGGTATCAGACGGTCAGAAGCCACTGGTATGAGGGCTGGGGCATTCGCCGGGTCTCAGGGGGCTGGATGTACAACGTCTCCGGCCTGGACACCGTGGAACTGACCCTCCAGGATGGGAGCAGGTTCCGCATCGGCACAAACGACCCGCAGGGCCTGAGGGAGGCGTTCCAACAGGTGCTGGGGCGGTAGATGACCGATCTCCTGTGCCATTCACCGATCTTCTCTGCGGAGGATGATGACATCTTCTTCGTGGGGCAGTGGTGGGATTAGATTCCGGGGATCCTCAATGAGGTCGGAGCCGATCTATGAAGGAAGGTGGTGAAATGATGAAACACAGCATCAAAAACCTGTTTCGTCTGGCCGCCAGCATCATCTTATGCCTGCTGGCCGGATTCATCGGCTCCCTGTTCACCTCGCCGGCCATTCCCGGCTGGTACGCCACGCTGAACAAACCACCCTTCACTCCGCCCAGCGCTGTTTTTGCCCCCGTCTGGACCGCTCTCTATCTTTTCATGGGAATCTCTCTCTTCCTGGTCTGGCGGGCCGATCAGGACATCCTCCGGCGGAGAGCTGCTGTGGCCGTTTTCGCCCTCCAGCTGGTTCTCAACACTTTGTGGTCCATCCTGTTCTTCGGCCTGCACAGCCCCCTGGCCGGCCTGGTGGATATCGTCTGCCTGTGGGCGGCGATCCTGCTGACGATAGTGCTTTTTTCCCGCATCTCGAAGACAGCCGCCTGGCTGCTCGTTCCCTACCTCCTCTGGGTCAGCTTCGCCACGCTGCTGAACGCTTCGATCCTGGCCAGGAACCTTCCATAAAGTGGAAAGAGTCCCCGAATATGCGAACATTCATCAGACCGAATGTGGTCATCAGCAAGTGCCTGGGCTTTGACCGCTGCCGCTGGAACGGAGCCGTCATCCCCGATGAGTTCGTTGAACTCCTCAAGCCCCACGTCCATTACCATCCCGTCTGCCCCGAGATGGAGATCGGGCTGGGCGTGCCGCGAGATCCCATTCGCATTGTGGATGAAGGTGCGGGCCGGCGGCTGATCCAGCCCTCCACGGGCAAAGATGTGACCGGCCGGATGCGCCGTTTCACCAAGACCTTTCTCAGCGCGCTGGTCGATATCGATGGCTTCCTGCTCAAGTACCGGTCCCCTTCCTGCGGCATGAAAGGCGTCAAGATTTACGCCGGGCCGGAGAAAGGGGCCGCCTCGGTTCCCGGCCCGGGATTCTTCGGAGGTCCTGTGGTCGAGCAGTTCCCTGCTGCGGCCAGTGAGGACGAGGGCCGCCTGCGAAACTTCCGGCTGCGGGAGCATTTCCTGACCAAGCTGTTCCTGATGGCCCATTTTCGGAAGGTTCGAGGCTCCGGGACGATGCGCGCCCTGGTTCAATTCCAGGCCGAGAACAAATTCCTGCTGATGGCCTACCACCAGAAGGAGCTCAGGATCCTGGGCCGCCTGGTGGCCAATCTCGAGAAACGGACCCTGATGGAGATCCTGAAGGAATATCACGGGCATCTGGCCAAAGCCCTGGCGCAGCCGCCCAGATACCTGTCCAATATCAATGTCCTGATGCATACCCTGGGATTTTTCTCCGGTCAGCTCTCCACCAGGGAAAAGGCTTTCTTCCTCGACGCTCTGGAACGATACCGTAATGAGAAGGTGCCCCTCAGCGTTCCCCTGAACCTGGCCCGGGCCTGGGTGATTCGATTCGACCAGGAATATCTGGGCCGGCAGACCTTCTTTCTGCCCTATCCGGAGGCGCTCATGGAGATCACCGACTCCGGCAAGGGCAGGACCGGCTAACGTCCCATGACCGCCGCCGAACGGCTGCCTGAACCTGGAGTTTCCCTTTGAGATTGTGGAGCATACACCCCAAATACCTGGATCGAGTCGGCCTCATTGCCCTGTGGCGTGAAGCCCTGCTGGCACAGAAGGTTTTACAGGGAGGGACCAGCGGCTATAGAAGTCACCCGCAGCTGGACCGGTTCAGGAAGCATCGCCGACCGGAACATGCCATCGCCGGATATTTAATGGGCGTGTGGAGAGAATCTAAAAAGCGCGGCTACCATTTCAATCGGGGAAAAATCGCCCTACGGCCGTCATCGATGAGGATCCCCGTCACCCAGGGCCAGCTCGCATATGAAGTGATCCGGCTGGGCCGCAAGCTGAAGCAGCGCGATCCCGAGAGGTACATGGAGCTCTGCGCTATCGAAGACGTCGAATCACACCCCCTGTTCATCATCGTGGAGGGACCTGCCGAGGCCTGGGAAAAAACTCCGCGCAGCCGGAGAAGATCCGGAGACCCAGCCGACGGAAAAAGCTCTGTTTCTCGCTCTGTTTGATTATTCCGCCGTCGCCTGGCACTTTTTCCTCACCGCCAGAAGATAATTTTTCCTTGCTTTTCATTTAAATACTTGACATTTTCGCATAGATGTGGTAATCTGTGTTCACGCAGTATCTCTTCCCGAAAACACTGTTTTCAAAACAGATCGGTCATTGGCATACACTCTGTCCGAAAGGGGTGATCCTATGCTCCACCTGGAACGCGCCTGTCTTCACCGCGGCAGGGCATCGCTGTTCTGTGTTCTTGCCATCCTCTTGTTCTTACTGGGGTTTTTCTCCACCGCGGCGGCCCAGGAAGAGACCTTTCAAAAACCTCTGGTGAGCGAACAAACTCCGGCCCCGCCGGGTCTTCCGGACGTCCACGACACGCCCTATGATGCCGGCAGGAGCATCACCATCAGGTGGAAGCTTTCCTCCGATGACGGGGCCGGCAGGATGACCGTCACCGGTTATGACATCCTGCGAAGCGAGACCAGGGATGGTGAATACCAGGTAATCAGCACGGTGAGCATGGGCGTCAAGGAGTATGTGGATACCTCCACCAAGGACAAGGTGAACTACTACTACCGGATCCGGGCCCTGGCCGGCGATTTCTTCGCCGACTCGCCTTCCTCGGAGGCCGTCCAGTCAAAGCAGCAGTGGTACAACCCCGAGAGAAGTAACCTGTTGGTCATTGCCATCATCCTCTCTTTTTTCATCATCCTGTACATCTCAAGAGCCAAACGGGGTAAGAAGCTTTTCATCCGGCGCATCGCCGGTCTGGAGGCGGTCGACGAGGCCGTCGGACGAGCTACCGAGATGGGCAAATCGATCCTTTATGTTCCCGGGATACAGGATCTGGACGATGTCCAGACGGTGGCCGGGATCACCATTCTGGGCTCCCTGGCCAAGATGATCGCCAAGTACGATACCAAGCTGGACGTTCCGGTTTCCCGGTCGATGGTGCTGGCCGCCGCCCGGGAGACGGTCAAACAGGCCTATCTCAGTGCCGGCCGGCCGGATGCCTATAGCGACGATATCGTCCACTACGTCACCGACGAGCAGTTCGGCTACGTGGCCTTCCTGGATGGGACCATGGTCAGGAACAAACCAGCCGCCTGCTTCTATATGGGATCCTTCTTCGCCGAGTCCCTGATCCTGGCCGAAACGGGCAATTCCATCGGGGCTATGCAGGTGGCCGGCACGGCTCAGCCGGCCCAGCTGCCCTTCTTCGTGGCCGCCTGCGACTACACCCTGATCGGCGAAGAGCTCTTCGCCGCCAGCGCCTACCTGTCGAAGGAACCCCGCGCGCTAGGCAGCCTCAAGGGGGCGGATGCGGGCAAGGTCCTGGCCACAGTGGCCATCGGTTTGGGCGTGCTTTTCGAGACGCTCCGTGTGCTCACCGGCAGCCCGGTCGTTGCCAAAGCCGGCGATTTCATCATCCGTCTGTTTTCCCTGAGATTTTAGTGTCTGGAGGAGGATATGCGTCGACGAATTCCGATCATCATCACGTTTGTCGTGGGAACGGCCCTGATCCTGGCCATGTTCATCCCCCATACCCCCTTCAGCTCCCTGGACGAGAACCTCTCGGTGTATTTCGACATCATCGCCGTGTTCGCATTTATCCTGGGGGGAGGGAATCTGCTGAGAGTTCACCTGGAGAAGATCCAGCGGAAAAAACCCGACTGGCCGTACAGTTTCGTCACGGTGATCGGTTTTCTGTTCATGCTGATCATCGGATTTTTCAAAATCGGCGGTCCGCCCGGGCTGACAGGCGATTTCCTGGCGGAGGGATCGTGGTTCCGGTTCATGTTCGAGTCCGTTTTCAACCCGCTGCAAGCCACCATGTTTAGCTTGCTGGCCTTCTTCGTCGCCTCGGCGGCCTACCGGGCTTTCCGGGCGAAAACGAAAGAGGCCACCATTCTGCTCATCTCCGCCTTCATCATCCTGGTGGGCCGAACTCCCATCGGACACTATTTCACCTTCTGGCTGCCGAAACAGCTTGAGTTTTTGCATATTCCGACCCTGGCCAATTGGATCATGGGCTGGCCCAACACTGCCGGCCAGAGGGCCATCATGATCGGCATCGCCCTGGGAGTGATCGCCACCTCTCTGAGGATCATCCTGGGCATCGAGCGGCCCTATCTGGGCGCCGAGAAGTGAGAACCTTCAATAGGAGCGTCTGATGAGCGTCGTAGAAAAAATGGGACATGCTGATCGCCGCATCATCTTCCTCCTCATCGCCCTGGCGGTGATCATCCCACTGGTCTTCCATATATCTTTCATGGAACACCCTACCCCCATCGTGCAGGTCATCTTCGACAAGATCGAGAACCTGCCCGATGGCTCCAAGATCCTGCTGCCCTTTGACTACGGTCCCAGCACTGCCCCGGAGCTGGAACCCATGGCGACCGCGGTCACGCGGCATTGCTGCAAGAAAAATCACAAGATGTACATCATGGCCCTATGGCCCACCGGGCAGGCCCAGGCTCTACGGGTCATCGAAAATGTCATCGAGGATGAGTTCCCGGACAAGGTCTATGGCGTCGATTACGTACATCTGGGATATAAGGCGGGCGGTTATGGTCTCATCAACACCATCCTGGCCGACCTGAAGAAGATGTACACCACCGATGCCCCCGGCACCCACATCGATGCCATCCCGATGATGAGCGACATTCAGAACCTGCGGGATTTCGCCTTCATCTGCAACTTCAGCGCCGGCTTCCCCGGATTGAAAGAATGGGTTCAGTTCGCCGGAGATCCGGGCGATATCCCGGTGGCCGGAGGCACCACGGCGGTCAGCGCACCGCTCTTGTATCCCTATTATCCTCGCCAGATGCTGGGCATGATGGGCGGGCTGAAAGGCGCCGCCGAATACGAGGCCGCCCTGGTTCATCAATACCCCGAGTACGAACAGGTCTACCAGCGCGCCATCGCCATCATGGGTCCCCAGGCCATCGCTCATTTGGTGATCATCATCTTCATCATCATCGGTAACATCACCTTCTTTATCGAGAAGAGACGACAGAAGAAAGTCGCTTGATTCCATAAAACAAAGAGGATGGACACCATGTACGCTTTACAGGTCTGGATCGGTGCTCTGCTGACCCTGATGATTTTCAGCTTCCTATACAAGGACAATCCCTTTTACAAATTGGCCGAGCACCTCTTCGTGGGCATA
>CAZOYL010000108.1:0-8991 GCA_964584035.1 uncultured Gemmatimonadota bacterium
AAAGAACCGGAGGGACAACGGCGGCGGCAGCTACGGGGTCGATCTGAACCGTAACTATCCCTATCAATGGGGCGGTGCGGGATCCAGCGGCGATCCCGATGATGACACCTATCGGGGGCCCTCCGCTGCCTCCGAGCCCGAAGTCCAGGCCATGATGAACTTCATCGAGGCTCACCAGTTCGTCACCCAGAACTCCTATCACAGTGTGGTCGGTGCGATCCTGTTTCCCTGGGGCTATACGACCTCATATTTTCCGGAGTATGCTCTCTTCCGGACCATGGCCCAAAAGATGGCCCGCGATAGCCAGTACGAGACCGGCACGTGCTATGATATTCTCCATTATCTGGCCAGCGGCGGGACGGACGACTGGTCCTATGGAGATGTGACTGCCAAACCGAAGATATACGCCTTCACCACCGAGGTTGACGGTGTCGAGTTCTGGCCGTCTGCGAGCGAGATCGACGGGCTCTGCCAGGAGAATCTTTACTCCGATCTCTATCTTATCCAGGCCGCGGACCTTTTTCTGATCCTGGATGAGTATGCTGTCCAGGATTCGGCCGGACACGGCCAAGTGGATCCCGGCGAGACGGCCCTGATCACGGTAGCCGTAAAAAACGAGAGTCCTCTGGTGTCGGCCCAGAGTGTGACGGCCACCTTGCGGACCGATGATGCCTATGTTCAATTGGTCGATGCTCAATCGTACCTTGGAGCTATCGGCACCGATGATGAGGCCGACAACGCATCCGATCCCTTTTCTTTCCAAGTAGGGACCGATTGCCCCCAGTGGCAGCGCCTTGATTTTACCCTGGAGATCGGCGTATCCGGGGAAGACGTCTTGCGGGAGTACCCGCTGTCCTTTCGAGTGGGCCAGCCGGTGGTGCTCTCCATGAACGATTTCGAGGTCTCCTCCGACTGGACCCAGGATCCCTCCCATAACGCCGTGGGCGGAGCCTTCGAGCGCATCGATCCCAATCCGACGCCCTATCAGCCCGGGGATGACACCACCCCCGACCCGGGGATCTACGCCCTGGTCACCGGGCAGAACAGCAACCCGGGCGATGATGATGTCGACGGAGGCATCTCGGCGATCCGCTCGCCGGTTCTCGATCTGACCGCCCACACCGGCGCCGAGCTGGCCCTGATGTATTTCTTCGGCCAGAGAGATGCCGGCGACGATCCGGATGGGGATTTTTTCCGCATCGACCTGTCCAACGACGGGGGAGCCACCTTCCCGGTCAATCTGGTCTCCTATGGGGATGAGACCGTCTCGGCCGTGTGGCATTCCCTGGAGGTGGACCTCGATCAGGCGATGGCCCTCACCGATCAGATGTGCCTTCGCGTCCAGGTCTCCGAGGGTCCGGCCGCCGGCGACCTGATCGAGGGCGGTATCGACGATGTGCTCATCGCCGTCGGAACCGATAACAGGCCGCCGCCGCCGCCGGTGCCCATCGGTCCTTCGGCCGGAGACACCGTCAGGTCCTGGACCCCCGCCCTGATCGTCGAGAATGTGGCCGACCCGGACGGAGAGCCGGTCACCTACGGATACCGGCTCTATGCCGATTCGCTGCTGACCGATCTGCTGGCCGCGGTGAACGGCATGCCACCTGGCCCGGGCGTCACATCCTGGTCCGTCGATCCCCCGCCGGCCTCGGATGTCACCTACTGGTGGCGGGCCCTGGCCGCCGATGACACCGAACCGGGGTGGTACTCTCCGCCGGTTAGCTTCCACTTCATCTCCTCCGGGCCGTCGCCGGTGAGAGACCTGACCATCCGGAAGGTGGAGACCTGCGCGGCTCTGTCCTGGTCGCCGGCGGCCGAGGTGGTGGGCTATGTGGTCTACCGAGACAGCCTGGCTGGTTTCGAGGCCGCGCCCGAGGATTCGGTCGGCTTCACAGCCGACACCGCCTGGGTGGACTGCGATGGGATGGGAGAGGCTTATTATCTGGTCCGGGCGATGGATGCCGATGGAAAGAAATCGGTCGACTCCGGCCAGGTGGGCTGGTTCGGGAGAGAGCTGATGGCCGGGCCCTGACCATGATGGTGGAGATGTTACCCTTGAGGTAAAAAAAAGCGAAACGGGCTCAGAAGCCGCCGGTGATCTCAAATTCCGGCGGCTTTTCTCGTGGTAAAAAAATTTATGTATACTTGTAAAAATCGCTTGACAAAAAACGCTATCTCTAGTAGAATGGTTACGCGGAAAGGTGGGAGGGAATTTCTTTCCCCTTGACCCGACCCGGGAGCGGGGCATGAGCGGACCTCGATCTTATGAGCAGGAAAGCGTCCGGACCTGTTGGTCCGGAAAAGGGACATTGGAATGAAGAAGTCTTTCACCAGGCTGTGGCTGCCCTGGTGTTTTTTTGTGCCGGTCTGGAATGTTTTTCAAGTGCCCATCAGCGGAAGGGGGTGAAAAGAGATCCCGAGGAGCATGCTGAAAGGAAATTCTGCCAATCTTATTACTCATGAGGGAGGAATATGAACATGCGCGCAGGAGGATGGATCATAAAACTGGTCGCATTCACGCTGGCCGTTCTGTTCCTCGCCGGGGGCGCCGCAGCCGAGAAGGACAGCCCCCTGGGGCCGTTCGATATCTACGTGCCCTGGCAAACCATCCCGGTGAACTGCGACGGATTTGTGGATCCCGGCACCGAGTGGGCCGATGGTGCCAAGTACGACATCTCCGACACCAGCGGGCAGTACGATGGCATCGCCGACCCGCCGGGCACCGTGGACCTGTACGTCAAGCAGGATTCCTCCGGGGTCTGGTTCGCCGTCGTCAATCATGGTGACACGGTGCTGGAGGACTATGATCAGATCCACATCCAGTTCGACGAGGACGACGACGGCTGTTTTTCCGATGCGGCGACCAACGAGGGGATGATGAACTTGCGAATGAATCCACCGGCCGGAGTGGAATTGAAATGGCGGTACATGCAGGATTTCGACTGTGATGCGATATCCTATGAGTGTGTCAAGGATTACATCAGTCCCCACCAGGACATCACCCTGCCCTGCTACGCCATCGGCATGACCGGCACCGCCGTGAGCTATGAGCTTTTCGTTCCCTACGGCGCCCTGGACCATGAGCTTCAGGTGGCCTCACCGGTGGGCATGGAAGTGGGATTCTATATCCGTGTGACCCACAGTGGATCTTTCGTCTATGGTGAGTGGCCCAGCCAGCACAGGGCCACGACCTGGGAAGAGCCCTGTTATTGGGGAGACCTGATCTGCGAGGGGCCGGATGAGTTCTACTTCAAGCCCGGCTATCCCGATTATGCCCCCAGCGGCATGCCCGACTTCGACCAGAAGCAGGATCAGTGGGACGATCCTCCCGGCAGCGGCAGCTGGACCTGGTGCGGGCCGGTGGCCATCGGCAACTGCCTGTGGTGGTTCGATTCAAAGTACCAGTGGCTGATCCAGCCGGGCTCCCCGCAGCCGCCAGCCATCAATGATGATTTCGGGCTGGTCACCGCCTACGGCGACTGGGACGACCACGATCTGCCCAACGTGCAACCCTACATCCAGGACCTATCCTGGTATCTGGACACCGACGGCCGGCGCACCGGGGACGGCGGCCGGGGCACCGATGTGTTCGAAATGGAGGCCGGGGTCACCGAGTGGCTGCTCAAGACCGACACCGACACCCTGCTCTGGGAGCACACCCGGAAGGCGCCCGACTTCTACTGGATCGAGGCCGAGATCGAGCGCTGCCAGGACGTCATCCTGCTGCTGGGCTTCTGGCAGTATTACGGGCCTAACGAGTGGCTACGGGTCGGCGGCCATTACGTCACCTGCGCCGGGGTGGACTCGGACAACCTCATGCTGGCCATCAGCGATCCTTATTACGACATGGCCGGGCTGGGATTCCCCGGGCGGGTGGGCAACGGCGTGCTGACACCCCATCCTCCCGCCCCACACGGTCCCGGCATCCACAACGACGCCGGCAACGTCTCCCACGACTATTACCCGGTGCTCAATGATATGGCCTCCCCCGGCGGGCCCTGGTCGGTGCCCGATTACCCCCTCTACGACGATGTCATCGTCAGCACCCAGTACGCCAACTGCCCGCCGGAATACGAGCACCTGCAAGCCGCCTACAACAATCAGATGGCGGTGCACACCGAGATCGAGTACGCCGTGGCCATCTCGCCGATCGACAGCGGCTGGACCTTCAAGGGACAGTATCCCGACTACGCCCCCGACGGCATGCCCGACTTCGACCAGAACCAGCACGCCTGGCAGGCCTACTGCGGACCCACCGCAGTGGCCAACTGTCTGTGGTGGTTCGACTCCAAGTACCAGTGGCTGGCCACCGGCGGCAACCCGCCGCCGCCCTTTGTGCAGGACGATTTCAACCTGGTCACCACCTATATACCGGACATCGACGATCACGACTGGGCCCTGGACGGCTATGGCTGGGACAACATCCAGTATCTGGTCGAGGATCTGGCCGTCTATCTGGGTACCGATGCAATCTACGGCACCAAGCCCGATGACATGCAGGCCGGCATCAAGCAGTGGCTGCTGGACCGCGGGCAGGAGGACCGGTTTTACGAGCACACCTTCATCGACAGCCTGCGCTCGCCGGAGTTCTTCTACATCATCGAGGATGAGATCAAGCGCTGCCAGGACGTCATCCTGCTGCTGGGCTTCTGGCAGGAATGGGGCGCCGGCATCTGGAAGCGGGTGGGCGGCCACTATGTCACCTGTGCCGGGGTCAACTCCGACGAGCTGATGATCATGTTCAGCGATCCGGACAACGACCAGTTCCCCATCACCTGGCCCTACGCCGATCCCAAGTGGCACAACAACGCCGCCCTGGTATCTCATGATATCTACCAGGTGGCACCCGGTTCACCCAGCCCCGGCGGGTTCTGGTGGATCCCGGCATATCCCGAATCGGTCGGTTTCCAGCATGCCCTGGAGAACTGCCCGAATCACCTGATCGGCTATCAGGATTACCCCGAGCAGGGCATCCCCATCCACACCGAGATCGAGGGCGCGGTGATGATCTCGCCCATTGTGGCCCCGCCCGGAGCGGTCCTGGAGCTGAAGATCTACACCGCCTTCGGCACCTCGGCGGCCGGAGCCAAGGATGTTCGCCTGATCTGGTCGCCGGTGATCTCCGATGCCGACGGTCATCCGATGACGCCGGATTACTACGTGGTCTACCGGGACACCGATCCGGAGTTCGCTCCCGGACCGGCCAGCGAGTATGCCTACCCGGTGAATACCACCTACCTGGACGTCGATGCGGCCGGGGATTCCAGCAGCAACTACTATTACTACGTCAATGCCCGCATCGGAACCGCCTGGGAGTCGGCCAACTCGCAGTGTGTCGGCGAGTTCGACAAGGATCTGGGCAATGGCGGACCCAAAGGGACGGATCGCCGGGATAACCAGGAGATCGAACCTAGATAGTCATCCAGCAGGTGAGTGGGCAAAGCCGCCGGAGCCGTCAGGTTCCGGCGGCATTTTTTATAGAGTATAGAGGCCCTTGTTTCACACTCGTTCGTTTCCTCCAGAACAGGTCCGAGGGCGAAGAAATATCTTGACAAAATTGGTCGATTTATGATATAATGAAATAATAGGGAAAAAGTTGATGACCAGCGATCGCTCGATCCGTAAAAGGGAAAAGAAGAGCATTCTTCTCAAATGGCATTGTCTTTACTCACTATATAGAGAAGCTGAACCATATCGAAGCGCTGAATATTTCGCTATCACCGATCCATTCTATCCACGGAAAGTTACATCGAATATGAGATTCCTGAATGAGTCATGAGAAAGCAAGAGGGATGAAAACCACCTGGCTATCGGTGACCTTGTTTTTCTGAATCATCGTTGTTTCCATCGCCGTGGCGGGGATAACCCTTTGAGGGGCGGTTGCCGGGGCCGCATGGTGCCGGCGGCTTTATTTCTACTCAATAGATGAGGACGGAAAAGTGGGGAGAAAAATGGTCCCAAAAGGGGGGTTGACAGGATCAGTGATCTGTGGTAAAACGGATTTAGAGGGGATATTTATTAAGTTATCTTCTGCAAGCAGCAATGTATTTTTCAAGAAATCGTCTGTTTGGTATGGTGGTTGCTCCTGAATTGACCCGAGAACACCCAGGTATATCAAATTCTTCATACCGGAGGTTAAGACCGATGAAAAGGATCCGTTGGTCGATGTCGATCTGTCTGTTGCTGGCCCTTCTTTTCGCCAATGCCGCCTGGTCCGATCCGTTTTCCTTCGCCGTCATCAGCGACCCGCGCACACAGGATCATCTCAGCGGATTCGAACAGGACCTGCTGCAGGTCAAAGATTGGTTGGATAATCCAACACCAGAGATGCCAGCGCCGGCGTTCATAGTAAACAACGGCGACTTCGATCACACCCGGCAGACCGATGCCATCATCGACAGCGTCCTGGGCGTCGATTACGTCTGGTTCCCGATCGTCGGCAATCACGAGATCGACGCTCTGTACGACTTCTATTGCGTCCGCGACACGCTGGTCCCGGCTCTGCCCTGGATCGTCGATCACGGTCCCACCGGGAGCGTCAACACGACCTTTTCCTGGGATTACGGCAACGTCCATTTCGTCTCCGTGAACTGCTACTGGGACGGCAATCCGGCTGCCGGCCATGATTATGTCACCGATGGGAACGTACCCCAGCAACTGCGCGACTGGATCGAGGCCGACCTGATTGCCAACGGCCAGGACCACAACCTGGTCTTCGTCCACGAGCCGGCCTACCCGGAGGTCCGCCATGTGGGGGACTCGCTGGACGAATATCCGGCCGATCGCGATTCCCTGGTGGTCATGCTGGATCGCAGCCATACCGAGACCCTGTTCGTGGGCCATGATCATTATTATCACCACGATGTTTCCTCGGAGCACTCCCTGCTGGGCGATGTCCACCAGGTCGATTCCGGCCAGGTCCAGGGGCCGGGCTCCGGGGGTGACGGCAGCACCATCATCTATGTCAAGGTCGACGGCGACACGGCTTTCTATAAGGCATACCGCTCCACTACCGGGATGCCCTTCTCGCTGTATGAGGAGTGGGCCATCGTCAGCAACGGGAGCTACACCCTGGACGTGAATATACTGGGCGGCGGCAGCGTGAGTCTGGACCCTCCCGGAGGGACCTATCCGGAGAGCACTGCCGTGGAGTTGACGGCGACGGCCGATTCCGGCTGGACCTTCAGCGGCTGGTCCGGCGACCTGACCGGAGACGCCAATCCCGATACAATATTCATGACCGGTCATATGAGCGTCACGGCCACCTTCGTGGGATCCACCGCTGTCTGCGAGGATTTCGAGTCCGGCTACACCCTGGGACAGGAGCTGAGGACCCATGCCGACTGGTTCTACGAAGACGCCAATTCCGGGCCCATCCCCACGGCCGGCATCGGCGTGGACGGTTCCATCGGCCTGTCCAACGGCAACCGGGCCTTCGCCTGGGTGGCCCACGAGTTCAACTGGAACGACCCGCTCCTGGTCGGCGTGTGGTTCCAGATGGACTACCAGACCGACTCCGCGGGCGTTTTCGACGATGACCGTTTGGGCTGGATCATCTCCGACACCGAGGATAACTCCGACTGGATCTTCGGGGTGCAGATGGATCCCGGCGGCGGCGGAGCCGGCGGGAACATCGAGACCTATTGGGATGGCGATGTCTTCGGAGATGACGGCGGCCGCTACAGCATCGCCGACCTGCCGGCCCTGACCGGCAACACCTGGTATCGCCTGTTGGGGGAATTTACCAAATTGACGGCCACATCGGCCCGGATCGACGTCACCCTGTGGCAGTTGGACGCCTCGGGAGACACGGTCGGCCAGATGGCCAGCGGCTCTGTTCCGGACACCGATCTCCTGCCCGGCGGGGCCGATGAGGAGCTGCCCAATACAGGATATTTCACGGCCACAAGCATGTGGCCGGTCTACAAGAATTTCAATAACACCGATGGCGCGGTGGACAATCCCTGCTTCGGCATCATCGCCAGCGAGCAGGAGCAGTACACCCTGTCGATGACCATCGTGGGCAACGCCAACGTGACCCTCGCCCCCCCCGGCGGGACCTATGACGCCGGCACCGTGGTGACGCTGACGGCGGTGCCGGAATCCGGCTGGGTGTTCACCGGCTGGTCGGAAGACCTGACCGGCAACGCCAATCCCGATTCCATTGCCATGGACGGCAACAAGGATGTCACCGCCACCTTTGTTCCCGAGCCCAGCGGAGCCGTGATCTGCGAGGACTTCGAGTCCGGCTTTACTCTGGGGCAGACGGTAGGCAATGACAGCGAGTGGTTCGACAACGGCAGCGGGCCGGTGGTCAACTCCGGCCTGGGCGTGGGCAGCTCGATCGGTCTGGCCCCGGGCACGGCCATTTTCATCTGGACTCAGCATTCCTTCGACTGGACCGACCCCGATTTCCAGGGCTATCATGTCCAGATGGACTTTCAGACCGACGCGAGTGGACACCTGGACGATGACCGGGTCGGCTGGATGATCACCGCCGACGATGTCGGCTCATCCAATATCTTCGGCATGCAGTGTGATCCCGGCGGCAGTGGCTACAACATCGAGGGGTACTGGGATGGGGTCAGCTCGGCCGATAGGCGGCCCAGCATCGTCGACCTGCCGGCTCTGTCGGCCAACAGCTGGTATCAATTAAGAGCCGATATCGCCAAGCTGACGGCCACCTCGGCCAGCATCGATGTGGCCCTGATCGAGCTGAACGCCAGCGGCGACTCGGTGGGAGTGGCCGCCTTTGGCTCTATCGCCAATACGGCGACGCTGGGTGACGACGAGCCCAACGCCAAATATTTCACCGGACCCATCTGGCCGGCCTTCAAGAACTACACGGCCGCGGGAGCCAATGCGGATAACGCCTGCTTCCAGGTGCTGACCACGCCGCAGACCTATACCCTGATCGTCAACACGTCGGGCAGCGGCAGCGTGGACCTGGACCCCCCGGGCGTGGTTTTCGACAACGGGACGGAGGTGGAG
>CAZOYL010000109.1:0-8943 GCA_964584035.1 uncultured Gemmatimonadota bacterium
CATCGTGCCGGCGGGTTACGCCCTGCACCAGAACTACCCCAATCCGTTCAACCCGGACACGGACATCCGCTATGACATTGCCGGAGATGTTCCGGTGACCCTGAAGGTCTACAATGTTCTCGGGGCCGAGGTGGCCGCTCTGGTGGATGCGCCTCAGAAGGCGGGCGCCTATACGGTACGCTGGGACGCCGAGGACCTGGCCAGCGGGGTCTATTTTTGCCGGCTGTCGGCGGGGAAAGAGTTCTCGGCCACCAGGAAGATGGTGCTCTTGAAATAGATGCGTCGACGATCTCGAAACGGCGGATGCCAATCCGCTTTTTCCATCAGGCGCCGACTTGTTTGAAGGATAAAAAAGGACTTGACAAAATAGAAATCTGATGCTAAAATATAAGTTGGCCTGAAAAATTCCCATTCGAAAAACACACGGGACGGAAATCAGACCATTTTGGAAAGTTGCGGAAGTGTGGCTCGATATCCATATCAACCGCGGATATCGGTGCGACGGACTTATTTTCCTGGAAAGGAGTGAACAGATGAGGAGACTCGTTTTGCTAACGGTTATTCTGGGATTGTGCTTGACGGCCAACGCGGGCGCCTCGCCCTGGCCTACGGACTGCTCCGGCGGATACAGTCCCTACGCCTCGCCGACCTTCTGGTACCTGCTGGACTACTCCGGCTCTCCCCTGGAAGACGGCGACTGCGTCTGCGCTTACTGGGTGGGCCCTGATGGTCTCGTCGATGGTATTGATACGTCCAATCCGCCCGAGGCCCTGGAAGATGACGAAAAGTTGCTATGCGACCAGATTTTGTTCGGCGGTTTCTATGTTTCCGTGACCACCGATCAGCTCGGATCGGGCAATCATCCCGAGTTTGGAGAGCTCATCTACTGTGTCATCTTCGATGCGCCCTGCGAATCGCTCGGCCCCAGCAACTATTATGGCCTGTCCGATACCTATGCGGTGCAGAACTACCTGGGCGACCTCTTCGCCTGTTCCTTCCCCGGCGATCCCGGCGGTGGGCACACCGATACACCCCTGCCGGTGGAGCTGGTGTCCTTCACCGCGACCGGACGGGACGGCGAGATCCTGCTGGAGTGGGTCACCGCCAGCGAGCAGAATGCCCTGGGTTTTCACGTCGAGCGGGACGGGCAGCGCGTGACCCAGGAGATCATTCCTGCCGCCGGCAACTCTACCGTCGAGAATACCTACACCTATCTCGATGAGAATCTGGAAAACGGGATCGCCTACGCTTATAATCTCATCGCCATCGATATCGACGGCGTCGAGAAGGTGGCCAATGGCAATCCCGTCCTGGCTACGCCGACGGCCACGGTTCCCCGGGAATTCGCCCTGTTCCAGAACTATCCCAATCCGTTCAACCCGGCCACGGAGATCCGTTACCACCTGGCCGGGGACGTGCCGGTTTCCCTGAAGATTTACAACATCCTGGGCGCCGAGGTGGCCACCCTGGTGGACGCGCCTCAGAAGGCCGGGGCCTACACGGTGCCCTGGAATGCACGGGAGATGGCCAGCGGCGTCTACTTCTGCTCGCTGACCGCCGGGGATTTCAAGGCCGTCCAGAAGATGGTTTTCCTCAAGTAGTTGAATTCTATAGATGCGCAGCTGACAGCGCCTCCACCAGGGGGCGCTGTTTTCTTATCCCCCCGGCCGGATTCTTGGCCCCCCGGCCGGACTCTTGGCCCCCCGGCCGGATTTTGTCCGGACGAATCAGAAAAGTACTTGACATCGATACCGTATTCTCATTATCTATGAAGAAGATGGTCTCTGTCGAACGGTTATGCCGCCCGGCATCATCCCTCAGAAGAGGAAGAAACATGATCTCTCGGCCGCTGTCCATTTTCATCCTGACGATCCCGATCCTGTGCGCCCTGCCGCTGGCGAACGCTGGAGAAGAACCCGGTCTGCTCTGGAGCACTTTGCTGGGGGGCAGCGATAACGACAAAGCCAACGCTATGGCCGTGGATGATTCCGGGAACGTCTATCTCGTCGGGTCCACGCGCTCCATCGAGTTCCCGGCCACCGAGGGCGCCCTGGATACCGGCTACAACGACAAGACGGATGCGTTTGTGGCCCGGATCGATGCCGGCGGCGGCGGTCTCGGCTACGCCACCTATCTGGGCGGCAACGGCGGCGACCGGGGATACGATATCGCCGTAGACGCCTCCGGGAGCGCCTATGTGACCGGATTCACCTATTCGGGCAATTTCCCCGCCACGGCCGGCGCCTTCGATACCGAACACAACAGTCCCGGGGGGATCTATCAGGATGTCTTCGTGGCCCGATTGAATCCCAACGGCGGCTCGCTGCTCTTTTCCACTTACCTGGGCGGATCCCAGGGCGAGGGAGGATATGCCCTGTCTCTGTGTCAGGACGGCAGCCTGATCGTGGCCGGGGATACTCAGTCTCCGGATTTTCCGGTGACTTCGGAGGCCTATGATACCACCTATCATGGGATTAAAGATGTTTTCGTGGCCCGGCTGAATGCCTCGGGCAGCGCCCTGGAATTTGCCACCTTTGTGGGCGGCAGTTCCGTGGAGAACTTCGAGACCTTTGTCATGGACAATGCCGGAGGTGTGTATGTCGTCGGAGAGACCCAGTCGAGCGATTTTCCCACCACTGAAGGGGCCTTCGATCGATCCTATAATCAGAATGCCGACGCCTTCGTGTTCAAGCTGAACGCGGCCGGCGACTCTCTGGAATATGGCAGCTACGTCGGCTCCAGCCAGTGGGATCGGGGGAACGGCATTGCCGTCGATGACAGCGGCGGTCTGTACCTTACCGGCTACACGGCCTCTAGCGGGTTCCCTCATACCCTCGAGTCGTATGACCCTTCCTATAACGACCGCCGGGATGCGTATGTGGTCAAGCTCGACATCGTCCACAATCTCCTGGTGTACGGAACATTTCTCGGCGGAGCCGACGACGACAGAGGGTTGTGTATCGCACTGGACGACGCCGGCAGAGTTATCGTGGCCGGCCGGACGGCTTCGGACGATTTTCCCGCCACGGCGGGTGCCTGCGATGTGACCTACAACGGGAAGACCGACATCTTTGTGGCCCGGCTCAGCGCGGCGGGAGATGAGCTTCTGTACGCTACCTTTTTGGGGGGCGAGGAGCACGATTACGGCAATGATCTGGCTCTCCAGGGGGGCGACATCATCTATCTGGCCGGGAGCACGGCATCGCAGGATTTTCCTGTTTCGGCCGGCGCCTTCGATCCCGATCACAGCGGGCTGGAGGACATTTTCGCCTTGAAGCTTCAGCTCAATTCAACCCCGGTGTCTCTAGAAGCATCTCCCCGTGCCCGGCCGGCGCACTATGTGCTCCGGCAGAACTATCCCAATCCGTTCAATCCCATCACCACCATCGAATATGCCCTGAGGCGGGATGAGCATGTCGCGCTGCGCATCTACGATGTCCGCGGCGGCCTGGTGACCACCCTGGCAGAGGGCCATCGCCAGGCCGGATATCACGCCGTGCGGTGGAATGCCGCCGATCAGGCCAGCGGGGTATATTTCTGCGTGCTGCAGGCCGGCGATGTCCGCCAGGTGCGCAAGATGGTGCTGCTGAAGTGAGACGAGGAGTCCGGATATGAAAAGAGCAGTGGCGCTCATCATCCCGGTCATATTTCTGTCGGCGGTCGAGGCCGCCGGCCTGGCGGCCGGCTACGTAGATTGCTATGGCGGCATGGACGCCGATGGACAGTACTGGCAGTTGCTGGACCGTCAGGACCGGCCTCTGGAGGACGGCGATTGGGCCTATGCGGCCTGGACCGGTCCGGACGGCGAGATCGATCCCCCCGATGACCGGGGGCTCCCGGGCGGTGACGATGTCAAGCTGCCGGTGGCCGCCGAAAGGATTGAGTACAGCTCCTTCATGCTGGTGGTGGCCACCTGGGAGCCGGGATACAAGGATGAGACCGGCCAGGAGCGGCATCCCGTCGACGGAGAGACGATCTACTGCCGGATCTTCGACGATCCGGAGGAGTCGGTCGGTCCGAGAACTCATTATTCCGACTCGCAGCCATATGCCGTCACCTGGAAGATGGGCGATGTCTGCTTCTGCCAATTTCCCGGCGATCCCGGCGGCGGCCGCGTTACCACGCCGCTTCATGCCGAAAGCGGGTCTGACCGGCCGTCGACATCCCTGCCGCTGAACGCCGCCGGTTTGCGCCAGATCGCTCCCCACCTGCAGCATCCGGCCGTCGAGCTGGAATATGTCGTGCCCGCCGATGGCGCCGTATCGCTGAAGATCTATGACCGCCTGGGCCGGGAGGCGGCCGCTCTGGTCGAGGCCGAGAGAAAAAGCGGTCTGTACACCCAGCGGTGGGACGCGGAGAGATGGCCGCCCGGCGTTTACATCGCCATCTTGCGGGCCGGGGAGGAAACGGCGTACAGACGGATTCTGCTGTTGAAATAGCGCCGGACCTTCATTATCTGCAGAAGAGAGGATGTTCTTCGGAGATGGCCGGGCACCATTTTTCCCCAGGAAACCCCTTGACAACCGTCCGCAGGTGAGTTATAACTAGATATGGGGGTGTTTGGTTACCGATTTCAGGAGCGGAAACAGCGAGACAGGAAAATGGGGAGCGAGGAGCCGCGCATGAGACGTGTCATGGTGATGATGAGTCTGTTGCTGATTCTTGGCGCCGCGCAGGCCGCCGCGCAAGCCGGGTTCTGCGATTGCTATGGCGGCCTGGACGCCGACGGTCAGTACTGGCTGTTGCTGGACGCTCAGGCCCGTCCGCTGGAGGACGGAGATTGGGTTTACGCCGCCTGGACCGGTCCCGACGGAGAGATCGATCCCCCGGATGCCGGCGGCTATCCCGCCGGCGATGACATGCTCCTGCCCATCGCCAATGGGGAGGTGGAATACAGCAGCTTTTTCATCACCGTGGCCAGCTGGGCTCCCGGCACCGTTGACTATTCGGGCAATCCCCGGCACCCCACCGATGGAGATCTGATCTACTGCCGGATCTTCGACGGCCCGCCCGATTCTCTTGGCCCGGGAGATTATTATGCCGACTCGCAGACGCACTCGATCGTCTGGCGGATGGGAGATGTGCTCTATTGCCGGTTCCCCGGCGATCCCGGCAGCGGCCACACCGGTACGCCGCTGCCCGAGAGACCGGCCGAGGCGGATACGGCCGGGGCGGACTCTTCTGCGGCCGAGCCGTGCCGGGAATAGGCTGCCGCTCTTGGGCGATCCGCGCCGATGACCGGAGCCGGGAACCACAAAACCGCTTGACATCTTCTCCGAAAGGCGATAGAATGATGATAGGGGCAGGTTAAGGGAGAAGAGAAAAGCAGGTTTACGGAAAGAGGAGAAGATGAAAAAGCTGTGTCTTCCACTGGTGTTGATCTTCCTGTCGGCCTCACTGAACGTTGCTGCCGCCGCCCCCTGGCCGTGCGATTGCCACGGCGGCGTCGACGACACGGGGGCGTACTGGTTCCTGACCGATTTCTATGGTTCGCCGCTTGAGGACGGCGATTGGGTCTATGCCGCCTGGGTCGGCCCGGACGGTCAGATCGACCCGCCCGACGGCTCCGGCGGGGTAACCGGCGATGACAGCCTGTTGACCTTCAGTCTGGTGCAATTCAGCGTCTTCTTCTTTTCCGTGACCACCTGGGCGGAGGAGGACGGCAAGCACCCCATGGCCGGGGACCTCATCTATGTCCGCCTCTTCGATGGCCCCCAGAGCGTGATCGGACCGTCCCATTATTATGCCGATTCGCAGATGTACCAGGTGATGAACGAGTTCGGTGAGAATTTCTTCTGCCTGTTTCCCGGCGATCCGGGCAATGGTTATACCGACACCCCGGTGCCCGGGGGGACCTCGGTAGAGGAGAACGTGTCGTCCGGGGGGCCAAGTGACTATGCCCTGTTGCCCAACCGGCCCAATCCGTTCAATGCCTCCACCGAGATCCGGTATCATCTTCCGGAGGCCGGTTTGGCGAGCCTGAGGATCTTCAACCCCCTGGGGCAGGAAGTGAGACGCCTGGTCCGGGCCGATCAGGCATCCGGGGAGTACGCGGTGATCTGGGATGGACGGGATGACGCCGGCCGGGAGCTGGCCAGCGGGCTGTATTTCTGCCGCCTGCAGGCGGGGGGGTATGCGGAGACGGTCAAGATGGTGCTGCTGCGGTAACGTCAAGAGACAGAGAGGATAATGAATCCGCCCGTCGGGAGGTTCCGGCGGGCGGATTTTGTACGCCGACCGTCAAATCCATTTTAAAATAATTCTTGACAGAGTTTTCTAAGTAAGGTATACTTTAAATGGAAAAGGAGCCGGCAGTTTATCCGGCGGGCAGGGAAGGTAAGGGGGGCTTGTCGGCCGCAGGAAATCCTCCGTTCAGATGTGATGGTGGCCGATGATGCCGCAGAAGGATCGAATGGTCTGATCAGAAGAAGGTGATCTGAATGAAAAGACGTCTTAGCATCCTCGCTGTTTTTCTATTGATGCTTGCTGCTTTCGTTGGTCAAGCCGTCGGCATGAAAGCAGTGTGGTGGGTGGATTGCTGCGGCGGATTCGATCAGCAGAGCGAATGGTGGTACCTGCTGGACCATGAGGGATTTCCTCTGGAGGACGGTGCCTGGACCTATGCCGCCTGGGTGGGTCCGGATAAAGAGATCGATCCGCCGAATGCGATGGGCTATCCTGCCGGGGATGATGTCCTGCTGTTTCAGTCCGGGGACTACGTCCAGTTTGGCACGTTCTATATCACGGCCACCGTTTTCGATCCGGAGTATCCTTACCATCCTCAAAAGGACGAGCTGATCTATTGCCGCCTGTTCGATGATCCCATGACCTCGGTCGGCCCGGGGAACTACTACGCCGATTCGCAGCTCTATGCCGTGCCGCGAAGAGTGGCCGAGAATTTCTATTGCCTTTTTCCGGGCGATCCGGGCGGGGGATACACCAACACCCCGGTTTATACGGGAGCTTATAAGAGCGCTCTGGTATATGGCGGTCGAGATTCGTCGGGGACCGCCATCTGGCCTCTGACCGATGTCGATGGCCGGAGGCTGCCGGATGGCGATCTGATTCAGCTCATCTGGACCGGGCCGGACGATCTGCTTGATCCGATCGATGAACTGATGGGCGTCCCTTCCGGCGATGATCGCCTGCTGGCCGCCTGGGGTATCGGTCACGGCGAGTCGGAGGAAGGGACAGGTCTTTTTACTCACCCGATGTTCACCTGCCAGGGCCATCATCCCGCCACCGGCGACCGCCTCTATCTGCGCGTCTTCAATGGTCCGGATTGTCGCCAGGCCACTCACTATGGAGAAAGCGATCTCTATACGGTACGATATGATGACGGCGAGACGTTTCTCAGCTTCGCGGACGCCGCCAACGACGCCGTGATCCCGAATCCGGCCTATACATCGGTGGAGGAATGGAGCGATTCTGGGAAAGAGCTTCCCGGGACATATCTCCTGAGCCAGAACTATCCCAATCCGTTCAACGCCTCGACTGAGATCCGGTATGCCCTGCCGGCCGCCGGCCATGTTTCTCTGCAGGTATACAATATACGCGGTGAGCGGGTGGCCACGCTGGCCGATGGCCACCGGGAGGCCGGTACCTATACCGTTCGCTGGGATCCTGAGCAGCTGGCCAGCGGGCTGTATTTCTGCCGCCTGCAGGTGGGAGCGTTTGCGGAGACTGTGAAGATGGTGCTGTTGCGGTAGAAATCAGGAGATGAATATCATATGCTACGGAAGAGAGGTTTTTATCTTACAAAGCTGAGTATCTCATTGCTATTACTCCTGGCTATTTCCTCTTGCCCAGCCACAGCCCAGATGGTGGGGTGCCTTGATTGTATGGGTGGCTTTGATGATGGCAATCTGTGGGGCTTATTGGATCATGACGGATATCTTCTGGAGGAGGGCGACTGGGTCTATCCGGTCTGGGCTGGCCCCGATGGAGAGATCGATCCTCCTGATATATACGGGCAGCCCACAGGTGACGATAGTCTGTGTAATCATGTTGAGGCGCATATTGGCGATGATGGTTGTTTCTTTATCGGAGCGACAACATGGAGCCATACTCTTCATCCAACGGTTGGAGACCGGATCTACTGTCGCATCTTTGATGACAGCAAAGAATCGGTAGGCCCTGGCACGCATTATGCCGATTCCCAGCTCTACGAAATAGAAGTATGGGAAATGTTTGACGAATTCTATTGCCTATTTCCTGGCGACCCCGGTGGAGGCCACACTGATACACCGCTCTACGACGGACCAGTGAATGATATCACCATCTACGGAGGGCTGGACACGACCGGACTCACCTTTTGGCCTTTGATGGATGTCCACGGTCAGCAACTTCAAGACGGGGATGTCGTGCAGCTCATCTGGGTGGGACCGGATACTCTTATTGATTCCCTGGATGAGTTGACGGGCATGCCCACCGGTGACGACAGTCTGCTGGCCACCTGGGGTGTCGGCCATGGTTATGATGAGGCAGAGACGGGTCGTTTCAAGTATGAAGGGTATACCTTGGAGACGGAACGCTGGCCAGGCCGGCTGATCCAGGGCGATAACGTATATTTACGGGTTTATAATAACAGCGCGATTGGGGAAGGATCGGGGGCGAGATGGTATGGGGAATCGCCAACATATGAGGTACGGTTTGAGGCTAATGAGACATTTTACAGCTTCTCGGACAGCGGCTATGATGCGATTCTACAGACCCCTTGGTGTCGTACACTGACTATTTATGGCGGTCTCGATTCATTAATGAATGTCCATCCTTTAACGGATTATTCGGGGGCAATGTTGGCCGACGGGGATCTGGTTCAGCTGATTTGGGCCGGTCCAGATGACAGCATTGATCTCATCAACGAGATCAACGGGATGCCTGCCTGGGACGACAGTTTGCTCATTTCTTTGGCAATCGGAACAGGGCACGAAGACGGATCCG
>CAZOYL010000110.1:0-8909 GCA_964584035.1 uncultured Gemmatimonadota bacterium
GACTCCTGGGGGCCAAGGGGGAAAGCTGGTCGAGTCCCGATGATCAGGTGTTCGTACCGCTGACCACGGCCCAGGAACGTCTCTTCGGGACAGACCATCTGTCCAGCATCTATGCCCAGATGCGGTCGAATACCGATTACGATGAAGCCCTCTTCGATATCGAGACCATCCTGCGCCGGAACCATCGGCTGCGTCCCGATCAGGATAACGATTTTCGGGTCCGACGGCAGGATCTCTTTCTATCGACCATTCAGGAGACCAATGAGGAGATCGCCAATTTCATCATCGTCATCGCCGCGGTGTCATTGGTCGTCGGAGGCATCGGCATCGCCAATATGATGCTGGTGTCGGTCACCGAGCGCATCCGGGAGATCGGCGTCCGGAGAGCTGTGGGAGCCAGAAAGCTACACGTTCTGATTCAGTTCCTGACCGAATCGATGATCCTTGGGGTGTTAGGCGGTGTGCTGGGCGTCATCGGCGGATCTATTTTTAACCAGGTGCAGATCGGCGCCGGCCTGATCTTGCCGTGGTCATGGATTCTATACAGTTTCGCCATCTGTGCCGGCATCGGCATGCTGGCAGGCCTGTATCCGGCGCTGCGGGCCGCCAACGAGAACGTCATCGTGGCCCTGAGGTATGAATGAGCGCCGCTCCTCTTTACCGGCGTATCTATGATGTGGTCCGCAGGATCCCCCGCGGCCGGGTGGCCACCTATGGGCAGGTGGCGGCCTATGCGGGGCGATGCACGCCCCGGCAGGCCGGATACGCCATGGCCGCCCTGCGCGATGATGACGTGCCCTGGCACCGGGTGATCAACAGCCGGGGCCGGATCAGCTTTCCGGAGAACAGCCGGGGCGCCGCGCAGCAGAGGCTATTGCTCGAGGAAGAGGGGATTGTGTTCGGCCGCGAGGAACGCATCGACCTGAAAAAATACGGCTGGCAGGGAACCTGACGAGTTCATCCGGTCAGCGAGGTTATATGCAGCCAACCAAGATGAAGGAGATCGGCGGAAGGTCCTATAACCGCATCTACTGGAGATATTGGCTCCTCTCGGTGGCCTTTCTGCTGATATTGCGCTTCACCCTTTTTCTGTCCTCTCCCGAGCAGAGCCGGTTTTACCTGTTCATCGGTTTTGCCGCCGTCACCTGGATTCCCACCGCCGTCATCTTCACCTTTGAGACTCGAAGGCACTTGTTACGCTTACACGCCAGATTCCGGCACATACCGCCCCGGGGTCCTCTGGTCTATCCCTATATTCTGAGGATCAAATCCTCCGTCTCTAAGGAGGAGCTGGAAGATCCGGCGGTACGATCGATCATTACCCGGTACAGGGGTTTTGTTCGCTTTATGTGGGCGGAGTTTTTCTGTTTCGCCGTGCTGTATCTGGCCGTCATGTTCGACCGGGAAATCTTTACGGCGTTGGTCGAGAGAATCTTTTCCTGACCATGCAAGCCGTGAAAATCCCTTTTCGCTCGAGGAGACTATCGTGAACTGCCCGGCCTGCGGGAAACCGATGATCGTGCTGGAGCTGGATCGCGTCGAGGTGGATCACTGCATCTCCTGCGGCGGCATCTGGCTCGACAGCGGAGAGCTGGAGCTGCTCCTGGAGGATGCGGCGGAGAGGGACGTATTTCTGTCTGACTTTCAAAGGGATCAGGACTGCTCCGAAAAACCCCTGAAGTGCCCCATCTGTCTGAGACGAATGGAGAAAATCCGGATCACAGGGGAACAGCGGGTGTGCATTGACCGCTGCCGGCACAACGACGGCATCTGGCTTGACCGGGGAGAGCTCGAGGAGATCCTGGAGATGAAACGTTTCGGGGCGGATAGCCGGGTGCTGGCTTTGCTGCGGGAGATATTCGCCGGGCAATCTTCAAAAGGAGGATGAAATGATCATTCTGATCATCCCGTTGATCATCATCGCCATCATCGTGGTGGCCTTCATCGGGATTTACAACTCCCTGATCCGTTTGAGAAACCAGGTCAAGAACGCCTGGTCTCAGATCGATGTACAGCTGAAGCGCCGGCATGATCTCATTCCCAATCTGGTGGAGACGGCCAAGGGATACATGCAGCATGAGCGCCAGACACTGGAACATATCACCGAGGCGCGCAGCCGGGCCATGAAGGCCGAGGGCATCGGCCAGCGATCCCAGGCCGAAGGCGAGTTGAGCGGAGCCTTGAGCCGGTTTCTGGTGGTGGTGGAGAATTATCCCGATCTCTAGGCCAACCAGATCTTCCTCTCTCTCCAGGAGGAGCTGACCTCCACCGAGAACCGTATCGGCTATGCCCGCCAGAGCTACAACGATCAGGTGCTGTTCTTCAACAACAAGATTCAGATGTTCCCCTCCAGTATCGTGGCCGGAATGTTCAATTTCACCGCGGGAGAATTCTTCGAGATCGAGGATCAGGGCGAACGCGACGTTCCCAAGGTAAATTTTTCCTGATGCCCTCGAGCCTGTATGAAAAGGTGTTATCCGGCCCACTTCCGGCCGCCCGTGCGGACCGGCTGAACGATCGTATGATCCGGCAGGAAGCCCATGTGGGAGCTGATACGCGCCAATAAAAGAAAATCAATGGCCCTGTTTATCATCATGGGGGCCTGTCTTGTGCTCCTGGGATATTTCGTGGGCACCGTTTTTTTCCCCTCCGACGGCGGATGGATCGGCATCCTCATCGCCCTGCTGGTCTGGTCTCTCCTCTCTCTGATCAGTTTCTTTTCCGCCGACTCCATTCTCTTGTCCCTCAGCGGGGCCAAGGAGATCACACCGGAAGTCCATCCGGAGCTGTTCCACGTGGTCGAGGAGATGAAGATCGCCGCCAATCTTCCCGCCATGCCGCGAGTCTTCATCATCGACGAACGGGCCCCCAACGCGTTTGCCACCGGCATCCGGACGGAAAAAACGGCCATCGCGGTCACCGCCGGCCTGCTCTCGCGTCTGAATCGTGATGAGCTCCAGGGGGTGGTGGCACACGAGATGTCTCACATCCTCAACCGGGATGTCCTGTTCGTGACCTTCGCCGGCGTCATGCTGGGCAGCATCGTCATCATCTCCGAGGTGTTTCTGCGGAGCCTGTGGTTCTCCGGAGGATCCTCCCGGCGGTATCGTTCTTCCAAAAAGACGGGCGGACAGCTGGGGCTCCCCCTGGTGGCGATGGCCGTGCTGTTCGCCATCCTGGCCCCGATCCTGACGAGACTGCTCTATTTTGCCATCTCCCGGAGGCGGGAATATCTGGCCGATGCCACCGCCGTTCGATTGAGCCGCTACCCCGAGGGGCTGGCCTCGGCCCTGGAGAAGATCTCCTCGGCGAAGATACAGCTGCCCATGGCCAACAAGGTGACCGCGCCCATGTACATCGTCAGCCCGCTGGTTAAAAAAGGCTCCGCGTTTTCCAATTTGACCGGCACGCATCCGCCCGTAGAGGAGCGGATCGCCATTCTTCGCAGCATGATGGTCCGGGCCAATTACCTCGACTATCAGAAAGCCTATGCTCAGGTGAAAGGGGCCGGGTCGGTCATCATCCCGCAGTCGGGACTGCGCCAGACGGAGGTCGTCAAGATCCGCCAGCCGTCGGCGCAGAAAGCCTCGGCGCCGGCCGGCTATAAAGGCATTCGGGAAGCGACCGATCTGATGCGGGCCGTGAACCGGTATGCTTTTCTGGCTTGCGCCTGCGGGCTCAAGATCAAGGTGCCTCCCGGACTGGAGAAGCCGGAGATCGTCTGTCCCCGCTGCGGGCGAAAGCATCAGGTGCCTCTGGCCGAGCTGGCTGCCGTGGCGGCCGTCGCCGGAGTTCTGCCCGCCGGGGATAACGCAGCGGCCGGATCGGTTCAGGGACACGAACAGCTGGTCTATCAGAGGAAGGGGCAGGGGTGGGAGAGCTTCCGGTGCGCCTGCGGCCGGGTATTGCAGATTTCCCCGGCATTCGCCAGCTCTCATATAATCTGCCGGAATTGCGGCCGGAAAACTCTGATACGGGATCCTGAGAAGAGAAGCTCATCAACATGACCGGGAGGCGAGCGATCAGGAGGAAGAGATGATGCAACCAGGATGGCGGATTTTCGCTGTGTTGGCAACAGGCCTGCTGTTGGTCGTGTCCTGCGGCCGGGTCAAAGATGTCACCGGATCTTCGCCGCCGTAACGCTTTCTCATATGAAAAAGGAGGTCGGTCATGATGATGCCGAGAAGAAGGGCTCTGATGGTGCTGATCGTAGGATGGTCCGTTCTCTTTCTGCATGTCATCCAGGCGGGAGCTTACGATTTCACCGGCGCCTGGAAGGATGAAAACGGAATCATCTACTGCATGAAACAACTGGGAAACAAACTGTTCTGGTCCATGGACGACCGCCCCCGGGTTCATAATGTGTTTTACGGCCTGGTCACACAGAGTTACATCGCCGGAGAATGGGCCGATCTGCCCGGCGGACAGCAGAACGGCAGCGGGACGCTGACCATGCGCATCGAGTCCAATGACCGGTTCGTCAAGATCGACCAGAGCGCGGAGTACCTCGGCTCTGTCTGGACCCGCGCCGGGGAAGCCGGGTGCGCCGCCCGTCCGGCGGTGGCCATGCCCGAGCCGCCGTCGCCGAAGCCGCCGGATGAGATGGCCGGGACCTGGGTGATCGACGGTTCGGACCCGTATCAAAAATCCCAGTATCTCTGGGAAGTGATCCCCAGGGAACCCGGCCTCTGGGACATCAGGTCGACCCTTCTCTATACCAGCCATCCCGCCCATAAATCTCTTGAATGTCACACCTTCACCGGGATGACCCTGACCGCTCTGGCCTCCGGCCAGTACGAATACCGGTATGAGGGAATGGACGCCAATCCCGCCAATCCCGGAAAATACGAGGGCAGCGTCATGCTGACCTACGATCAGGAGACCGGCATCATCAGCGGGCAGGGCGAACATCGCGGCACCGCCATCACTCACTGGATCAGATTCGAGGGCCAGCGAGGGACCGACTCGCGCTGCGAGTGAACCCCGGTGGTGGGCACCGCCTCTTTCGATCAGCGGGGCTGACCGGCGAACGGCGATATTCTCCCACTCAGCACACAGAGAAATGAGTCGTGGCGGAGAGAAGCACGAAAGCATTGGCCATGCTGGCCCTGATGTCCGCTCTTTTGGTCATCGGTCTGGTGTCGCTCTTTCCGGTCCGCTCCTTCGACATCTGGTGGCATCTGCGAACCGGGCAGCTGATCGTTGAGAAGCTCACCATACCAGTCACAGATCCCTTCAGCTATACGGCCGCCAGCCGTCCCTGGGTGAGTCATGAATGGCTCTCCGAGGTGCTCTTTTACGGATTTTTTCGCCTGGGCGGCACCGACCTTCTGGTCATCCTCAAGGCGTTCGCCGCCGCCCTGGCGGTCCTGCTGGGGGCCGCCGCGGCTGCGGTGGGCGATGCAGCCCGTAAACGGTGGCCCGCCATCGCGCTGGGAATGCTGCTGGCGGCGCCTCTGATCTCCACGCGGGCGTTTGTGCGGCCGCATCTGCTGACCGCGGTCCTGCTGGGAGCGGTGCTTCTCCTCTTGCGGCTGACAACGGTATCAGGCCGCTTGCGATGGTCATGGCTGATGGTGCCGCTATTCGTTCTATGGGCCAACATGCATTCGGGATTTGTCCTGGGACTCCTGCTGGTGATCCTCTACTGGCTGGGTGAGCTCTTCGGCCCGGGGGAAGGCTCCGGAATATCCAACCGGCGATCTCCCTGGAGATACCGCTGGCTCCTCCTGCTCCTGATCCTTTTGGCCACCCTGATCAATCCTCACCACATCCAGGCACTCCTGTATCCCTTGAAGCTCATCTTCCGACCGGAGGTCCGAGAGAGCATCGCCGAGCTGCAGAGCGTTTTCCAGCCGGTTTACCGGGGGGCGCTGTTCCGCGTGGCGCTGTTCCTCTTCGCCGCGGGACTGGCCGCGATCGTCATCATAGAGCGGCGCAGGCTGAACTGGCCTGTGCTGCTGCCCGCACTGTTTTTTTTCATCCTGGCTCTGCGATCGATACGGGGACTGACGGAGCTGGCCGTGCTGGTGCCGGCCGTCATCGGTCTCCATGGACGGATCCTGAGTAAAAGGCCTGTTGGGGCCACGGCGGTCTCAGCCGTAGTGATCGTCGCGGCCGTCGGCTTGGCAGCGGCTGCGCTGGGCCCGGGCATCCCCATGGGTCAGGAGGGCTCTCGGCGGATCGGTCTGGGGGTGGATAGGGTCAACTGTCCGGCCGCGGCGGTCGGATTTCTGCAGCGGGCGAAACCGGCAGGCAGAATCTTCAACGTCATGGCCTTCGGGGGATACCTCATCTACCGGCTGTGGCCCGAGCAGCGGGTCTATATAGATGGCCGCCTCGATGTCTACCCGCCCGGGTTTTTACATCGCTACCACAGGATGATGGACACCGGTGACGGCTGGGAAGAGCAGGTGCTTCAATACGACATCGCGGCGGCCCTGGTGGATTATGGAGAGAGTTCCACGGCCGGTGGCGATCTGCGGGCACGATTACGCCGGGACCCGGATTGGGCCTGCGTTTTTTTCGGCGACAACGCCCTGGTTTACATACGAAAAGGATCCGGCAACGATCATATCCTCGATCAATATGCCTGTTCCTTCGACCCCAGCCAGCGGTCCCTGGACTCTCTTGATGCCTTTGTCGCCCGGTCGTCACCCCGGGAGCTGGACCGGACCCTGGCCGCCCTGGAACGCATCGCCGATCTGGCGCCCGATGACCAGGCGCCTGCCCTGGTGCTGGGACGTCTGCTGGACCGCAGGGGAGACAGTCAGCGGGGAGCCGAGTGGCTCGGGCGTGCCGTACAACGGGGTCCCTCTTCGGAGCATGCCCGTCTGATGTGGATCGAGGCGCTGTTGAGAGCCGGAGATCACCAGGCGGCCCGTCGGGAGCTGGATTGCTTGCTGGAAGAGACGCCGGGCAGCGTCCCGGCCCTTCTGGTTCTGGCCGATATGGAGCGCCAGGCCGGGCGCCTGAAGGAGGCCTCGAAGATACTGGAGCGGGCCGCCGCCGCGGCGCCGGATCACTTTCTCGTCCAGCTCCGCCTGGGTGTGCTCAGCGCCCAGCTGGGAGATCTGCAGAAGGCCAGAGTTCATTTCCAGCGCGCCGGAAGTATCCGTCCCGGCGATCCGGCCGTCCGGCAGAACATGGATAGACTCCGCCGGATCGAACAACGGCGCGAATGAAGAAAGAAAATGATCGTGGGTCGAGCGAGGAGATCGTCATGCGGCGATGGCTTTCCATGGTCGTGGACGCCTACGCCACCACGTTGTTGGATCGGAACCCGATGGACATCGAACATATCCGGTATGCCTATGAACAGGGAGTGGGTGAGATCGATCTGGAGAAATTGAACATCGGGGAAATATCAATCTAACTCATCTGTCGAGAGAATGGTGGATGCACTCAGGGGGTTTTTATGATTCAAACTGATACCGAAGCCCTTCAGGCGGAACTGGAACATTTCCGCAAGGAAAAGGTGAAGGTCCGCGAACTGGTCGGGCAGATCGGCGGAAAGGCCACAGCCAGACGAGACCGTGTGATCAACGTGATTTTTGTCTCGGCCATCGTGATCCTTTTTTCGCTGGATTTCATGCGCTACATCTTTGGATTATCCATCCCCCTGGCGCCGCTGCTTTCCATCGAACTGGGACTGCTGCTGGTATCCATTAAGATCATCTGGATGATTCACCGTTCGATGAAGGTGGAGCATTTCCAGTTTTGGATTCTGAACTCCATCGAGTTCCGGCTTAACGATATCTCCCGGAGGATGCAGGGTATCGAGAAGAAAATTCAATAACGGTGAGTCCTCTCGGGAGGGAATATCTGTGGAGACCACTGTGGACTGAGATGATATCTTAACCGGATGGAGATAATGGACGGCAAGCAGAGAGAATTCGAAGACAAGGTCGTGTTGGTCACGGGAGCCTCCCGGGGGATCGGTCGCGCCGCTGCCCGGGCTTTCGCGCAGCAGGGGGCTCAGGTGGCCGTTCACTATCATCGGAACAGAGTGTCCGCGGAAGAGACCCTGCAGCTTTTACCCGGTGGACCGCATGAGTTGTTCGCCGGTGATCTTTCCGATGCGCACACGGCCCGTTCGCTGATCGAAGAAGTGGTCGGAGCCTTCGCTCGACTGGATGTGCTGGTCAACAATGCCGGAATATTTCAGCCTCATCCACTTCAAGAGATAACCTTTGAGCAATGGCTGGACATCTGGGAACGAACCCTTTCCGTAAATCTCCGCGGACCGGCGAATCTGATGTATTGGGCCGCCCGGCAGATGATCGCTCAAGGCGGCGGGCACATCGTTAATGTCTCCTCGCGAGGCGCATTTCGGGGAGAACCGGAGGCTCCCGCCTATGGTGCCAGCAAGGCCGGGTTAAATGCCCTGAGCCAATCGCTGGCGCAGGCGCTTGCCCCGCATCACATCTCCGTGGCCGTCGTGGCTCCCGGGTTCGTGCGCACCGATATGGTGACGGATCTTCTCTCCGGTCCGGACGGCGAACGCATCGAACGACAGAGTCCTCTGGGGAGAGTGGCCGAACCGGATGAAGTGGCCAACGTCATTCTTTTTCTGGCCTCGGAGAAAGCGAGCTACTTGACCGGAGCCATTGTGGACGTCAATGGAGCGTCGTATTTGCGCACCTAGCCCGACTGTGAATCCGTCGGGAAAATTCTGTCTGGCTGTCGTCCTGTGATGAATGACCTTCCTGTGACCGCAACTTGTCGGGTTGGTGAGATCATCGGGCTGAATTCAGGGCAAAAAATTTTTCATCTAGAGCATTTTTGTTCTCGCAATTTTCACGGAATTGATATATAATATAGCACCTCAACATCATTGTTCTGGAGGTCGATGATATCGACCGGCCTTGTGTCGACAGACAAGGAGGTGCTTATGCAGCACAAGGGGT
>CAZOYL010000111.1:0-2996 GCA_964584035.1 uncultured Gemmatimonadota bacterium
GAGGACTACAGCCCTGTTGTCCAATAAAAGATAGCCCTAGAATCCCTAGAATGGCAATCGTTGCCCGCATGCAACAAAAACCAATATCTCCCAAATCACGCTCGTTTCCGAATGACAAGATTCTCTTTTTCAGATACCAGAAATCCTTGAGGAATTATGCGAACACTCTATCAAATGCTTATTTTAAGCTTTCTTTCTGATTCTTTTGGAGTCGCTTATTTCGTCACCTGCTGAATGACCAGCACCACCGTGGCTACCTCGGCCGAGACCCTCATGAAATCCTTGAAAAAGGCCCAGTAATCCCGCTCCGGTTTCTCGGGCACGAAGATGGTGTCGCCCGGCTGCAGACTCTCAACCTTGCCGGGCTTGAGCCACTGCCCGGTGCTGCCCTTGATGACCCGGACCTTCCCTTTGCGGGCGTTCCAGTTGTAGCCTCCCGCTTGCTGGATATAGTAGTCCACATCTTTGCCCGGCCTGAACAGAATAGATCCCGGATCATTAACCTGCCCGCTGACATCGATCGTCTTCCGAACGGCGGGGATATCGATGATATCGCCCCTCCTGAGCAACACATCCTGATTCTTATCATTCAAAAGGAACAGTTTCTCAAAATCGACCACCACCAGTCCCCTCTGCTGTCGGGATTTGATCTTGAAATACTCGTATTCCTCCTCACTCATGTCCGCTACCAGCATCTTACGTAATCGCTCGTATTCCGGGTCAAGGATATCCACATAAATCGTCCGCACCAATTTCGCCTCGGCCAGAGAGGCATCGGGCTTAAAACCTCCGGCGCTCTCGATCACTTCACTCAGGTAAGTTTTATCCCTCTCGATGGTATAGTGCCCCGGATAATAAACCTCTCCCTGGATCTCGACCAGGTGATCCGGGTGCCATCCCGGTAAGTGCCGCACGAGAAAGACATCTTCGCTTTTCAGAATAAGATTATGTTCAGGATCTCGCTCCAGGAAAGCTTTTCGAAAATCCACATAGATGCGTTCGGAGGTCTTTCCATCCTCCAGAAATCGCACCAGCTCGGCGTTCTCAAAGGAAGCGTCTTTCACCGGCCCCCCGGCCAGCTCGACCAGATCGCCGATCCGGTCGCCCTCTTTGAGTTCGTAATACCCTTCCACGCTGACCGCCCCGAAGATGCCGACCGAGTCCAGGCGAGCCGGGACAGCCACCACATCGCCGTCGCGAACGAAGGGATTGTCGTCCAGATCGCCGACCACGGTGAAACGCAGCAGATCGGCTGCCACCATGGTGGAATCGGCCCGCTTGACCCGGATATTGCGCTGCGAGGCCTCCGGCAGAAATCCGCCGGCCTGATCGACCAGCATAGATACCCGGTCGACGGCTGTGGCCGTGTATGTTCCCGGCACGTTGACGGCGCCGACCACGAACACACGGAACCTGCGAACGCCTGAGAGGGTCACAGAGACATCTTTGACGCGATAGTGTCTACTGACCCGGTCGATAATGCGTTCTTTCGCCTGGGCCAGTGTCAGCTGGCCGACCATCACCTCTCCGACAAAGGGGATCAGTACCGTGCCCTCCGGAGTGATCTTCATGGGCACGCTCTCGCCGATCTCGCCCCACAGGTTCAGGATCAGCTCATCTCCCGGCCCGACCACATACACCTGGGGATCCACATTTCTCTCCAGGGCCTGCTCCCGGCCTACCTCAGCCCGTGTTTCCATGGCCTTGATCAGACGCAGGCTGTCCAGTTTGGACATCTCCGGCTCAGCCGGTTCCGCCTGAACGAGCGCCGCAGCACCCACCAGCAAACCCGCCAGGCAACCCATTACCTTCACTCTATTTGGCACGATCATGCTCGCTCCCAGAAAGGCCCACAAGAAAAGAACAGGGCCGGCAACGGTCCCTGATATCGTTAATAAATCCCTGTCGGGAAAACCCCTTAATCGATACGAGATAATAGGGAAATATGCCCGGATTGTCAACATGTTTTTGGGTTTCAAAGGGGCACATAAAAAGCCACCGTCCCGCTGGAGACGGTGGCTTTTCAGTGTTACCGTTGCTGCCCGGATCTTTAGAAATCAAAACCCAGGGAAAAGCGGTGGTTCTCTCCCATGAAGTCCTGCTCCTCCACCACATAGGCATAGTTGAGGCCGATCCCGCTGATCGTCAGGCCCACGCCAGCTGTAAAAGCACCCTCGTCCAGACCGACTCTAAAACCAGCAAACTTGTCCATGGAGAACTCGGTCCAGTACTCGGCACCCAGCTGCAGGGTGGGATCGCCGAAATGGCGGGTTTTGGTGGCTCCGGCAGTGACCGTCAGGGCCTCATTCAGCGCTCTGGCGGCCATGCCCATGCGGATGTGGTAAGGAACCGAATCGTTGGGATCCAGAATCTTGGTGCCGATATCCTGCACTGCCACGCCCAGCGTCAACATCTCGACGGGACTGAACATAGCGCCTACGTCGGCGCCGACTCCGAACTGCGAGCCGCTGTCATCGCCCATGTCCTGCATGATACCCTTGAAGCTGATACCTAAATAGGCCGGGGCGCAGTCGCGGATGAAACTCATCGGCTTGGTGGCGTAAGACAGGATGAAAGCATGTTCCCGGGTGTCGAAGGAACCGAGACGGTTGTTGGCCGAGTCATACTCATCCAGATCGTTCATTCCACCACCAAGATAGGAGAATCCCAGACTTCCAAAATCGAAAGTCTTTGAGATACCACCGTAGTTCAAACTTCTGTCGAAGGAAAGATCATGTGAATACATCAGCTCGATGGATACATTCTCCACCAGAGCCAATCCAGCGGGGTTCCAAAAGCCAGCCGTGGCATCGTTTGCTATGGCAACATAATTGCCACCCATGGCCAGAGCCCTGGCGCCTACGCCCATGCGCAGGAACGCGCCGGAATGCGTACCGGCCATAGCGGCAGAACCAAGAGCCACGATCACAACGGCCACGGCCAGCCCGAGAGTTATCTTCCTGAACATCTTCGCTTACCTCCTTTAGGGTGTGAGA
>CAZOYL010000111.1:3006-7370 GCA_964584035.1 uncultured Gemmatimonadota bacterium
GTCGTGACGGGGCTGGGAGACACGCTCCCAGCCCCTCTTGAGACTCTTGGATTAATAGGTTTCTGCAACGGCGATCTTGACGACCCTGGCTTCTGTCTTAGAGTCATCCTTGGCGACGATGCGGCAGAGATAGGCGCCGCGTCCAACGGCATGGCCGTCGTCGTCGTCCAGGTACCAGACCACCTCGTTCTTTCCGACCTTCTGCGGCTGGCCACGATACAGCGTCTTCACCGCCTCGCCGGCGAAGTCGTAGATCCTGATGCTGACCTCGACCCCGGTCTTCTTGGATACGGTGTAGACGATGTTCGTATGGCCATCGGTGGCCGGGTTCGGATAGCAGTGCGCATCCTCGCCCAGGGCCACATTGAGGGTCTCGTTGATGAACCGTACGATGGTGAAGTTGCCGGCCGCATCGGTCACCTTGATCTTGAACTCGGCGCCGATGTCGCCAGGATCGAAGCAGACGGCCACCCGGGTGCGATCGAGCTCTTCGCACTCGTAATCCTCGAAGGGCTCGCCGTCCATGGTGATCTCGATGCCATCACAGGTCAGGCCGGCGCCCAGGTCCTGGAAGACGTAACAGACCATGCCATTATCCTGGACCTCCATCTCGGCCACCTCCGGACCGCTGACATCCACGATGTAGCGCTTGGTCGCCGGGGTGAGGATGTTGCCGACATTATCGGTGATGCCATCGTAGTCGCGGTAGATCCTGTCGCCGGTATCGTCCATATCACCGCCGGAAGTGCTATAGGTGCCGCCGTACAGGGTGATCTCGAACTCCTCTCCGTCCTGCAGATTGATCACCGGGTAGTAGGTCACGGTGACATCGCTGCCGCTCGGGTCGAAGGCCATCATGGACGGGAAGGCCGTGTACAGGAATTCCTTCTCCTCAGGATCGTTGGGCGGCTGGGTGGTCTGCGTGATGTGGTACAGATCCATGTGGACGGAACTCATATCCACGCCGGTGGCCAGATCGGACAGGGTGAAGGTCAGGCTCGGTGTGGCGCCCACATAGCCGCCTGTGAAACCGCTCAGGCTGGGCTCGGTGGCATCCACCATGAAGGTGTCGGGATCGGTGACGAAGGTCACGCCGTTCATGGTCACGCCGAGGGTGAAGAAGTGCTTGCCGCCGGCCAGGGCCTGGCCTGTTCCGGTCGGATGGTTGTAAGTCATGATGCCGGCGTCGCCGGAGGAGCCGTAAGTGTAGCTGACATTGGTATATTCACGGCCATCGATGCGCAGCTCGATGTCGTTGTTGTTCAGGGTGCCGAACAGGTCAGTGATGTTGGCCTTGATGACCGGGTGGTGGTTCACCCAGGTGTATCCGCCGGCCGTCACTGTCGGCTCCTCGAACCACAGCTGCTCGATGCTGGACACGTCCGCCGTCTCCACCATGAAGGTACCGCTATAGGTGTAACTGACCTGGTTCCTGGTGAAGATGATGTCGTAGGTGTGCTCGCCGCCGACCAGCTCCTCGGGCTGATAGTACTCCATCACGCCCCAGGTGCCGGTGGTTCCGGTGAAGTACTCCGAGCCGGCATACTCGACCCCGTCGATCTCCACCTGCAGGTCTTCCTGCTCGACACCGGCGTAGTAGTCCTCGAGGTAGCAGTTCTCCTCGTGGTACATGCGGGCGAACGGGTCGTGGACGTTGGCCTGGATGACCGGGAACTCGTCTGTATACCAGACACCGTCGATCAGCCGGGCGTTGCCGCTGCCCAGGAAGATAATGTCGGTGATGGAGTTCTCAGTCGGGTACTCGACGGTGAAGGTTGAGGTCTCGTAGGTGTAATTCTCGACCATGTTCATGGCCGTGACGGTGACCTCATGCTCGCCGCCCATCAGAGGCGGAGCGCAATGGTAGGTGCCCTCGTAGTAGTAATCGCTCCACCACAGGCGCAGCTCGCCGGAGACGTCCCAGTCGTAGTGGCCGGAAAAACCGGCCCCATCATCCATATCGTCCCAGATGCGCACGCCGTCCAGCCACATCTCCACCTCATACTCGTCGATCTGGCTGACGTTGTCGGTGACGTAGCTCTGCAGGCTGGGCATGGACCAGGTGACGTCATTGATGGTGGGAATGGCCACCGGCTCGGTGATCACGATGGAGCCCGGGTTGTCGGTGCGATCGTCGGCCAGCAGGCTGAAGATGGTGCCGGACTCGCCTTCCCAGTGAGATTCATACCCATCGTAATAGGGTACCCACCATCTGGCCAGCTGGAAGTAATTGGCGTGGAAGGTGAGGATATTGTTCTCGGTGTCGCGATCGATCTCGCGCAGGCCGTCAAATCCCCACTGACCCTGCTCATGAGCCCAGGACCCGCCGGGATAATACCAGTAGCCGAGGCTCACCATGCTCTCATCGACACCCTGGGGAATATCGGCATCGTCGTAGTAAGCCTTGATGATGGCATAGTAGCCGGGGTTGAAGTAGTAGACGCTGTCCACGCTGCTCATCATGAAGATGCTGACCGCTCCGCCCACCGGCTTCAGGTGAATCTGGTGAGAGGGCGACTGCGGCGTGGTGGTGACATCTCTGGCGACGATACCATCGGCATGGCCTCGCAGCGCTCCCGACGGGATCTCCACGTACCAGTCTCCGGAGATGCTCCAGGTGGAGCCGCCGTCGGTGAGGGTCACCTCGTCCACCACGATCTGATCGGTGAGCACATCCATGGCACCTTTGCAGGGGCCGTCGATATCGGGGATGCTGGGCAGTGTGGCGTAGAAGTCGGCCACGCCGCCGGTCCAGATCTGATCAAGGCGAACCTCAGACCACTGGTTCGGCTCCCACAGGTTTGGATCGGTGGGCGACGGGATCAGCTCGACCTCGTAGTTGATCGGACCGCCATTCGGCATGGTCGGGTCGTTGGGCTGATCGTCGATGACCACATACAGAGTCGGCTCCCCGGCGCCCTCGGGCACGCGGACATTGACCTGAATGAGCTTGGGATCGCTGTTGTCGTTGGGCGTCTCCAGGATGAAGTGACTCATGGTCGACTGGGCGATATCGAACTGGTTGCCGTCCTTGGTGATGGTCCAGTCGCCCACATCCTCCTCATCCTGCTTGAGACCCTGAGCCCACTCGCTGGAATCGTCGGAAGCCCAGGCTCTGATCTTGAAGTCACCGTCGCCGACGGCCATCTCGTCGTAGTGCCAGAAGATCTTGGCCAGTCCATCCTGGTCAACCTGGCTGATACCAATGCCGTACCAGGACTTGTCTTTGGCGAAGGTTGGCGAGTAGTCGAACTTGACCAGCTTGGCGGTCTCGTTGCACTCGGCCACCAGCAGGCCGCTCTCATCATCGACGGAGACCAGGTAGGCGATCGGCAGACCGACCTTGAAATCGTAGTAGGTGTATGCCTCGTTGCCCACATCGTCGGCAGAGCAGATCTCCAGAACGTAGATCTCGCCCGGAAGCAACGTCAGGGTGTTCCAGTCACAGGTTCCGACGGACTGGCCATCGACGATCTCGATCTCGGTATCCAGAGCGATCTCGTTGTAGTCGACATCATCGATATGTTTCATGCTGAAGCGCATCCAGACCACATCCAGATCGGTGCTGGTGGCGATCAGAGGCAGAGCCTCCTGCTGCGGCAGCGTGGATCCCTGAGTGGGCGGATTGTGGTTACTGCCGATATCGCTGAGCCTCAGGTTGGCCGGGCCGTTGTTGTCGAACTCGACGGTCTCGAAGGCGGCGTAAGTTGCATCCTGAGTATTGCCGGGATAACCATAGGTGAAACCGGCGTTATCGGTACCCAGGGCGATGACATCGTACATGCCGTCGATCACGGTCCGGGAGTCGAACAGGAGCTCGTACGGCGCGGTGTAATCAGGAGGACCGGCCGCGGTGTACTCAGCAAAATCGGCTTCGAACGGCTTGAGCATAAAGGTGACGAACTGGACATCAGCCGGATAGGTGCCCACGTCGGGATCAGAGCACTCGGCGGTGAACAGGATCTCCCGGCTGGTCTTATCGACATCGAACGGGTCGATAACGGCCGTCGGCGGCGTGTTGTCGATGGTCACCGTGATATGCTGCGGGTTGGTATCGGGGTTGAAATCGGCATCACGGGCCAGGAAGCGCATGTTCCAATCGCCGTCGGTCATCAGGCTGGTCATAATCGGCACCGGGTTCTCCCAGGTGGGCCCGGACATGTCCTCTCCGTAAGTGTGCCAGAGAGTCTCGCCCGGCGTCTGGAACTGCAGATCGGCCCTGGCCACGTCAGTATTGCTCGTGGTTCCCTGAATGCTGCCGGGTGCCCAGGTGCCCATGATATTGGTGCCGTGCTGCGGACGGGCCATCATCACGGTCATGGTCTCGGTGCCCAGTACCTCGAGCTCGAAGAAGTCGTCGCCAT
>CAZOYL010000111.1:7470-8887 GCA_964584035.1 uncultured Gemmatimonadota bacterium
CCGTTGACCGAGTAAATGCTGAACCACGGAGCCTTGTTGTCAACGGTCACCTCGTAGAGGGCGCCCACGCCGTCATTGCCGGCGTCGTCTTTCGGCGTCGCCTTGATGACGATGGGATAGTTCTGCTGGTTCCAGTTGCTGCCGCCTACCGTCTCGGTGTTGAACATGTACCAGTAGGGCGAGCTCCAATCCGTGCCGATGGCGTTGTAGAAAGCGTCCTCATCGGGATCCCAGGCGTAGCGCCAGGCGAAGGTTACCGAGGTGGCGTTGGGATCGCTGTGCCAGGCATTGATCCGGACGGTGTCCTTGATAGTCGGGGTGCCGTTGACCATGACCATGTCGTCGATCTCGAGGGTCAGCGGCAGAGCCGTATCGTCCTTGATCACCATGACCGTCTTGGTGCTGTCCTTATTGCCGGCCACGTCCGTGATCTCGCAGAACAGGTAATAATCCTCGTCGTGGACCAGATCGGTCGTATTCCACGGGATCATGAAGTAGATATCACTGCTGATCTTGTCCCCGCTCTCCGGCGTGGTGTCGAATCCGATCCAGTTCCATGGCGCGCTGCCATCTTCACTGTAGTAAGCATCCACCCGGGCCAGATCGGTCACCGGATTGCCGTAGGCATCCAGGCCGGGCTCCACGACGATCGGATAAGCCTCGCCGGTGATGTGCGTGCCGTTCCACGGCGGGTTGGTGATGAAAGCCGCCGGGGCGGTGATGTCCTCAATGGTCACCGTCACCGGGCTCATGCTGTACATGTTACCGGAGGGATCCAGCAGCCACACATTGATCTGCATGAGACCGTTGGGGAACCCGGTGGTGTTGATGGTAAAATGATGCGGCCAGTCGGTGACACCATCGGCCTCATAGGCCACGATGGGCACCACGTAGCCATCGGGCTTGACGCTGACCTTGATATAGTCGGGAACCTGACCCTTGCTTTGCTGTCCGTAATCCTCGGCATGGGCGATCATCGGGATGATGCCCTGCGGGATCAGTGTGGCGGAGTTCGGGCTGGCGTCGCCGTTGACGCTCAGGTAGATCAGGCTGGGATTGTCATTATCCCAGAGGCCTTCAAGATGGCTGAAATCGTAGGCCTCTTGGTGAGTCGGGAAATTGTCTGCCGCATCGGTCGGGACGCAGATGACCTCGTAGGTGTCGGAGGGGAAGGTTGACAGATCGATGGTGGCAGTGAAGGTCTCCTGCTCCGGGACACTCGGATCTCTGGTTACCGTGCCGCCGATGATCCACGGTCCGGGCTGGTCGCCTTCCAGGAGCGGATCGGCATCCTTGAGCCGCCAGAAATAAGCCGCCTGGACCACGTCCATATCGGACATGGTGGCCACGAGATCGACCATGTAGTCGTCGGAGCCGGCGAAGCCGACCTCTCCGGGATCGTCGACGCCGTTGGCCA
>CAZOYL010000112.1:0-8719 GCA_964584035.1 uncultured Gemmatimonadota bacterium
CGAGGTGGACCAGCAGGCCCGCTGGTCCATCGAGACCAGCTACGTGCCCATCCGCCGGTCGGCTCTGGAGTCGCCGGCCATGAGGGCCGAATTCGACAGGGTCCCCGGCCTGGAGGCCGTCATGCGGCAGATGGACTATGCCCACGCGCAGCCCAAGAGCGCCGAGTGGTTTGCCGGACGGCGGCAGCTGCAGGAGGAGGCCGTCGAGCCGGTCATGCGGGGGAAAAAGTCGCCCCGGGAGGCCCTGGACCGCTCCGCCCGGCAGCTCAACGAGGAGCTGGCCAAGGACGAATAGTCCCTGAACCCTGTGATCTGCTTGGAAAAGGCGCACAATTCGATTGACACACCGGGACGAATGTGCTATTTTAATTCCTAAGCGGAGTTACAGCTTATGACCGATGATGATCGTATGCGGATATTCTGCAGGGAGGTATGCACCATGGCGTATCGCCACGTAATTGTCCTTTTTGTGGTTGCCCTCTTTGCCTTCTCTCCTGCCGCCGGCCTGGCGACCACCATTTATGATGTGCAGCATAACGAGACCAGCGGGGACGATTGTTATCCATCGCCTCTGGACGCCCAGCAGGTGACCATCGAGGGCGTCGTCACGGCCGTGGTCCCGGGGGCCTATCCCAACTTTTGGATCGAGGAGGCCGCCGGGGGAACATGGCGGGGTGTCTACGTGTATGATACCACGGTAGAGCCCGCCCGCGGCGACCTGGTCAATATTTCCGTCGAGGTGGATGAATACTTCGGGTTGACGGAGCTGAAGAACGTCAGCGCTTCCCAGATCCTCTCCAGCGGGAACGACCTGCCCGCCGTCCTGGATATTAACACCGGCGATCTCAACGGGGGGTGCAACGTCACGGCAGAGGCGTATGAGGGATTACTGGTCAGGGTCAGCGACGTGACCGTGACTCAAGCGCCCGATTCTTATGGCGAGTGGTATGTGGACGATGGCAGTGGTGAGTGCCAGCTCGACGATGTCATGTACGAATACGCGGCAACCGTCGGCGATACCTTCGATGCCATCGTGGGCGTCGTCCAGTACAGCTACGGGGAGTACGAGATCCTGCCCCGGGACGCCGCGGATCTGGGGGTCACCCCCTCCGATACCACCAACAGCATTTACGAGGTGCAGTACAACGAGACCACCCAGGGGAGCGGGGACGATTGCTTTCCCTCTCCCTTCGACAACCAGCCGGTGACCATCGAGGGCATCGTCACCGCCGTCAAATCGGGCCAGTTCCCCAATTTCTGGCTGGAGGATGCCAGTGGCGGTCTATGGCAGGGCGTTTATGTCTTCGATGCCACCGTCGGCCCCTCCCGGGGTGACCGGATCTCTCTCACGGCCTCGGTGGACGATTACTTCGGCATGACGGAGATCAAGGATGTGACCAACTTCGAGATCATCTCCACCGGTAATACCTTGCCTGACCCCATCGATATCAGTACCGTCGACCTGGCCGGAGGCTGTAGCGCCGGTGCCGAGGCTTATGAGGGGCTGCTGGTTCGGGTGTCAGATGTGGTGGTCACCCAGGAGGTTGTCGAACATGGTGAGTGGTACGTGGACGACGGCTCCGGCCAGTGCCAGATCGATGACTATCTCTTTGCGCACACTCCGGCCCTGGGGGACACCTTCGATGCCATCGTCGGCGTAGTCCAGTACGGCTTTGGCCAGTATGAAATCAACCCCCGGAATGCCGAGGACCTCGGAGAGGAGCCGCCTGAACCGGCGCAGAGTATCTACGACGTGCAATACAACGAGACAAGCCAGGGCACCGGCAACGACTGTTATCCCTCGCCGCACAAAGATCTGGTGGTCACTATTCGCGGGATCGTCACCGCCGTTCTGCCCGGTGAATATCCTAACTTCTTCCTGCAGACCCCGGACAAGGGACTGTGGAGCGGGGTTTTCGTATATGACCTGTCGGTGGATCCCGACCGCGGCGACGACCTTGCCATCACCGCCAGCGTGGATGAATACTTCGGGCTGACCGAGATCAAGAACGTCAGCAGCTTTGAGATCCACTCCAGCGATAATCCGATGCCGGCCCCCGAGAACATCACCACCGCCGACCTGGCCGGAGGCTGCAGCGCCGGCGCGGAGGCCTATGAGGGCGTGTTGGTGCGGGTCAACGATGTCTCATGCACGACGGCGCCGAATGAGTACGGCGAGTGGTTCATCGATGACGGCTCCGGCCCGTGCCAGGTGGACGATTACCTCTATTCTTACGCGGCCACGCTGGGTGAGAATTTCCCGGCCATCGTTGGGATCGTCCACTACAGCTACGGGGAATACGAGCTTCTGCCGCGAGATGGCGGCGATATCAACCCGACTGCTGTCAACCCGACTGCTGTCCAGGACTATGGTCAGACGACCCCGCCCAAGGCCTACGGCCTTTCCCAGAATTATCCCAATCCGTTCAACCCAGAGACGGAGATCCGCTACGCTCTGCCTGAGGGATCATACGTCCGGCTGGAGGTTTTTAACCTGCTGGGGCAGAAGGTGGCCACCCTGGCCGACGGGCCGCAGGAGGGCGGTGAGTTCGCCGTGCGCTGGAACGGAACGGACGATACGGGGCTGTCGCTGGCCTCGGGCATTTACTTCTGCCGCCTGCAGGCGGGAGAGTTCTCCGACACCAAAAAGATGATCTATCTGAAATAGCCCTTTTAAAAGAACACGAGGAGGTCTTGGATGAGGTGTGGCTGGAAGGCCTTTTTCGTGGCGGTCCTGGTTCTGGGACTGCCCGGGGTGGTCGCGGCGACCACCATTTATGATGTGCAGCATAACGAGACCAGTCAGGGCAGCGGCGAAGACTGTTATCCCTCGCCATTCTATAATCAGACGGTGACCTTCAGCGGGGTGGTGACGCATGCCGGAGTCGCCACCGGCTATCCCGATTTCTGGCTGCAGGATCCCAATGATCCGCTGTGGAGCGGGGTTTTCTTTTACGACAACTCGGTCGAGCCCTCCGTGGGCGACAGCCTGACCATCACCTGCTCCGTGGACGAGTACTTCGGCCTGACGGAGATGAAGAACGTCAGCAGCTTTCAGATTCATTCCACCGGTGCGACCCTGCCGTCGCCCGTGGATATCACCACCGGCGATCTGAGCGGCGGCTGCAACGTCCATGGGGAAGCCTATGAGGGCATGCTGGTGCGGCTGACCAATGTGACCGTCACACAGGCGACCAATTCTTACGGCGAATGGTTTGTGAACGACGGCTCCGGTGAATGCCAGCTCGACGATTTCCTCTATGCTTACAGCGCCGGCCTTGGCCAGAGCTTCGACGCCATCGTCGGGATCGTTCATTACAATTACGGGGAGTATGAGCTGCTTCCCAGAAGCGCCGGCGATATCGTCGAAGAACTGAGCGGCCCGCCGACCATCGCCAATACCGATCATCAGCCCGACAGTCCCCAGGACACCGAGCCGGTGGTGATCACCAGCCAGGTGACCGACGACGGGGCGGTCTCCTCGGTGATCCTGTTCTACTCCACCAATGGCGGGTCCTCCTGGGACTTCACCGCCATGGCCGATAACGGCGTGGCCCCCGACCAGACGGCCGGCGATGATGTCTATGCCGGCCAGATCGGAGCTCAGGCCGAGGGAACGGTGGTCAGGTATTATATCCAGGCCATCGACGATGAGGAGCTGGAGGCCTTCGATCCGGCCAACGCGCCGGCCGGGTATTATTCCTACACCGTCGCCGGCGGTCCGTCGGGAGACGGCACCGGGACGGCCGCTGTCGCGCCGGACAGCGTGGATGTGTCGCAGACGGTCTCGCTGACGGTGACCGTCACCGGCGATGGCGTCAATACTTTGGCCGCGGTGACCGTGGTGGTGCCCGGGGACTGGAGCTGGTCGCAAAGCGCCGAGGAGATCGAGCTGGGCGGCCCGGGTTTCTCCGGGGCCTCTTTCGCGGTCAACGGCGACAATATCTCCATCACCGGGGCCGGTGTAACCGGCGCGAATACGGGTCAGGTGATCATCGCCGATCTCAATGCCCCCGGAACGGCGACCACCTCGACCTTCCTGGTGAAGACGGCCGTGTCCGGAGGACAGCTTGCCGAGATCGCCAGCTCGCCCACCGTGGTGGTGGGTGCGGCGGGACCGGAGTACGTCCCCATCGCCGATATTCAGGGGAATGCCGCTCAATACCAGGGCCAGATCGTCACCATCCAGGGGGTGGTGACCATCGGGACGGGTGTTCTGGACAACACCAAGACCCGGACCTACATTCAGGATGAGTCCGGCCGGGGCATCAACGTGTTCGACTTCGATAACGTCACTGAGCTGGTTCGGGGCCGTCTGGTGGAGGTCACCGGCGAGATCGATGACTATCTGGCCGCCGGAACGACTTATCCCAACACCGAGATCAAGGATGTCACCGTCACGGTCCTGCAGAGCGGCCAGACGCTGCCCGACCCCGTGCTTCTGACCACCGCGGCGGCCAGCGATCCCGATTGGGACGGAACCTGGGTCGAGGTATCCGGCGTCATGGTGGAGGCTCCGTATTATGCCGGCGGGGGCTACAATATCAATCTGGACGATGGCAGCGGCCAGATCACGGTGCGCATCTGGGATACGACCGGCATCGATGTCAGCGAATTCGCCCAGGGCGACACGATCACCGCCATCGGCGTGGGATCGGCCTATCGGACCGGATTTCAGATCCTGACCGGCTACCAGGAGGATATCTGGGAGGGCTCCCCGGACATCACCGGGCCTCCGGTCATAACGGATACCGATCACCAGCCCGACAGCCCGCTGTACACCGAGCCGGTGAGCGTTTCTTCGCATGTGACCGATGACGGTACGGTGAGTTCCGTCACACTATATTATTCGACGAACGGGGGTGCGAGCTGGGGGTTTGTGGCCATGTCGGATAACGGCGTGGCTCCCGATCAGACGGCCGGCGATGATGTCTACGCCGCCCAGATCGGGGCTCAGGCCGAGGGAACGGTGATCAGGTATTATATCCGGGCCATCGACGATGAGGCCCTGGAATCCTTCGACCCCTCCAACGCGCCGACCGGGTATTACTCCTACACGGTGCGCGGGGGTATGCCCGGGGACGGCTCCGGGACGGCCTCCATCTCGCCCGATAGCGTCGATGTCGCCCAGGCGGTGACCGAGACCCTTACGGTGGCCGGGGACGGCAGCCACACCCTGATCTCGGTGGCCGTCATCGTTCCCCAGAGCTGGACCTGGTCAGCCTCTGTCTCGAATGTGACTCTTTCCGGGGCGGGATTTTCCGCAGCCGCTGCAACCGTCAGCGGTGATACCATCACCATCACCGGAGCCGCCGTGACCGCAGCCGACATCGGCCAGGTCATCGTGTCCGGCCTGACCTCGCCGGGAACGCCGGCCACCTCCACGTTCCTGGTCAAGACGACGGTAGCCGGGGGAGCCTTGGCCGAGATCGCCGCCTCGCCGCAGGTGACCGTTGGGGTGGATGAAACCGAGTACACACCGATCGCCGACATCCAGGCCAACGTCACAGAATACGAGGGCCGGGTCGTCACGCTCAAGGCCGTGGTGACCATCGGCGCCGGGGTGCTGGACGATCAATACACCCGGGCTTACATTCAGGACGAGTCCGGCCGGGGCATCAACCTGTTCAACTTCGACATCCTCTCGGAGATCACCAGAGGGAATCTGGTCGAGGTCACCGGGACCATCGAGGACTATCTGGCCGCAGGGGCCATCGGCGCCACCACCGAGATTACGGATATCACGGCGGTAACGGTCCTGGCCACGGATCAGGCTCTGCCCGATCCCGTCATCCTGTCCACCGGCGGAGCTCAATCCGACGAGTGGGACGGCACCTGGATCCAGGTGAGTGGCGTCATGCAGGAGGCTCCCTATTTCGCCGGCGGGGGCTACAATCTCAACATCGACGATGGCACCGGCCGGTATACCATCCGTGTCTGGGAGACCACCGGCATCGATGTCAGCGAGTTCACCGAGGGCGACACCGTCACCGCCATCGGAGCCGGCTCGGTATACGGAACCGCCTTTCAGATGTTGACCGGCTACCAGGGGGATATTTTCAAGGGCCAGCCGGTCACCGAGGGCATCGGCTCTGCCAGCATCGATCCCGCCTCGGTCAAGGCCGCGGCCGAGGGCCTGACCGAGACGATTACCCTGTGGAGCGATGCCGACTACACTCTGGCCGAGATCTCCGTAGAGATCCCCACCAGCTGGACCTGGACCGAGCCCGACGAAATGGAGGTGCAGCTGTCCGGAGCCGGGTTTCCGGACGAAGCCACTGTGGAGATCTCCGGCAGCAGGACCGTTTTGGTTCACGGGGCCGCGGTGACGGCCTCGAATCAGGGCGTCATCGCCATCTCGAGTCTGGATGCGCCGGAGATCGGCGAGATCTCCATCTTCCGGATCAAGACGGCCCCGGCCGGGCAATCCCTCAAGGAGATCCAGAACTCCCCGCGGGTGACCGTGGAGGGAATGAACAAGGCTCTGCTGTCGGTGGAGCCGCGCGTTTTCGTTCCCAACAGGGGATCCTATACGGATACGGAAGGATTTCTCATCGGGTTCAATGTGCCCACCAACAGTGACATCGTCCTTCGCCTTTACGACATCGAGGGGCGTATGGTCCGCACCCTGATCGACGAGGAGCAGTACGCCGGCCCGGGCCAGGTCATCTGGAACGGCCGGGACGAGATCAGAGAGGTGGTGCCCATCGGCGTGTATATTTGCTACCTGGAGGCCACCGACCGGGACAAGGGGAAAACCACGGCCGATCAGGCCCCCATCGTGGTGGGAACGCCGCTGGATTAAATCGGCCATCGACAGGAGAGCAGGGCGATGAGCGCACGGCGGAATTCATCGGGACCGAAGAAGTTTTACCGCTCCAGAAAGGATCGCAAGTTGGCCGGCGTGTGCGCCGGCATCGGCGAATATTTCGATGTCGACCCCGTGCTGATCCGCCTGCTGTGGATCTTTTTTACCCTGGCCGGGGGAGGCGGGCTGCTGGCCTACCTGATCGCCTGGCTGGTGGTGCCGGAGGATCCGGGATCCGAATAGATTGGAAAAACCTATCGTGCAAACATGACCATTCTCTGATGGAGGAGAGGATCTTGCGAAAATGGATGACGGTGGCAGGGGTGCCCCTGTTTGTCCTGCTGGCGATTCTGTTGGCATTGGAGCCGGCCGGGGCGGTTTTTGATGATTACGATCCCAGCCCGCGGATGCGCGCCATCGGCGGGGGCGCCTGTGCGCTGGCCGACGACGGCAGCGCTCTGTTCTATAATCCGGCAGGATTGGGGCAGTTAGCAGACTATCAGTTGTTCACTTCCTATTACCGCCCGTTTGGATTGGATTTCCTGGAGTACATGGCGGCCAGCCTGACCGTGCCCCTGCCAAAATACGGAGTGGCCAGTCTGGGATTCCAGAAGTTCGGAGTGACCTATGAAGGTCAGAACCTGACCAGCGAGAACACCTTCAGCTTCTCTCACGGCCTGACCCTGATCGAGGACATCCACTCTTCGATGGCTCTGGGATACACCGTTCACCTTTACTCTCTGGAATTGGGCGAATCGGTGACCGGACAATCTCTGGGCTCTGCTCATACCATGGGCGTGGACCTGGGCGTTCTGGCCGTGCTGCGCGGCCGTACCCGAATGGGAGCCGTCATCCGGAACCTCAACCGTCCTCGCGTGGGCCAGGGGTATCGGGAGGATCTGCCCAGATACCTCAGCCTGGGCGTCGCCTATCAGCCCTACCCGGGCGTGGTCACGGTTCTGGACGTGGATAAGAAATTTGGACAGGAAACCCAGATGAACGGCGGGTTGGAGGCCAGCATCGTTTCCTTCATGGCGCTTCGCTTCGGCATACAGACCAAACCGGACCGGCTCATGGGCGGCGTGGGATTCAATTATCAGGGCATTCACCTGGATTACGCTCTGATCAACCATTCTGTTCTGCCGTTGACCCATCAGCTGTCCATCGCCTACCGTTTCGGAGGGAAGTGAGCCTGACATGGTCTCAGGGATATCGATGAAAAAGATATCGGTCATAAAGATTCCAGTCATGGAGATTCCGATCAATAAGAATACGGCCATGAGGATTCAATCATGAAGAGAACCCCGATTATCGTTGTTCTCATGCTGTTTCTGTTCCTCGCCGGCATACCGTCCGGCCGGGCACAGGAGCTATACGTTCCGCCCTCTCAGCAGCTGGACATCAACCGGGCCAGCCTGGAGGAGTTGCAGTCATTGCCCATCGATCCTGAACAGGCTCAGACTCTCTGGGAATATCGCGAGTACACCGCTTACTTCGGGAGCATTTACGAGATTCGCCGGCTGCCCGGTTTCGATCAGCCGACCTTCGATCGGATCAAGCCCCTGATCAAGATCGTCCCGGTCCGGGAGACGGACGAGGAAATACAGCGGATGAACGAGATTTACTACCGCGTCGAACAATGGGCCGCCAACGAGGGCACCAACGAGGGGCTGGTGGACCTGTGGATCGACCAGGCCAAGGACCCGATCAATGTCAATACCGCCAGCCTGACGGACCTGATGAATCTGCAGAACGTGTCTCCCGTGGATGCCGTGGCCATCATCCAGCAGCGCGACCGCATGGAGACGCTCAACAGCCGCAGTGATCTGGGGAGAGTTCCGGGTATTTCCGACTGGGGCTACCGCAACGCCCGCAATTTTCTGCGCTACACCGATCCCGGAAAGGAGCTGG
>CAZOYL010000113.1:0-8709 GCA_964584035.1 uncultured Gemmatimonadota bacterium
ATGTTCCCCCACCACGAGAATGAGATCGCCCAGAGCGAAGCCGCCACCGGCAAGCCCTTCGTGCGGTACTGGCTGCACAACGAGCACCTCATCATCGAGGGCAAGAAGATGTCCAAGTCCCTGGGTAATTTCTACACCCTGGAGGAGCTTCTGAAGCAGGGACACGACCCGGTGGCCATCCGGTATCTGCTGATGAGCACTCATTACCGCCAGCAGCTCAACTTCACCATGAACGGCCTGGAGGGAGCCGTCAACGCGCTCAAGCGGATCCGGGATTTCCTCAACAACGTCTCCCTGGCCTCGGCGGCGGAAGATCACCCCAAGCTGGATGGCATTTTATCCGAGGCCCGGAGCGAGTTCGAGGCCTATATGGACGATGATCTGAACATCTCCGGAGCCCTGGGCAGTGTCTTCACGATGATCGGCCGGGTCAACAAGATCATTGCCGAGGAGGGCATTTCCAGAGCGGATGCCGATAAGGTCCGGGCGGGCATGGCCCGGTTCGACCAGGTCCTGGACATCGTCGAACCGCCCGGGACCGAGAGCGCCGACCGCCTTGAGGAGGTCGAGGAACTGGTCCGCCGACGGCAGCGGGCCCGCCGGGAGAAGAACTGGTCCGAGGCGGACGGATGCCGGGACCGGTTGCTCCAGGAATTCGGTATCGTTCTGGAGGATCGAGCCGAAGGCACGGCGGTCGTGGATCGGGCCACCGGGAAGATGGTCATGGATGTCGTTCGTGAGGTTGATCGGTCTGTATGACGTCCAGTCTTGGTGATGGAGATGCGGGTATTCCTACGACTCAATCTTACGTGAGGCTCCACCTGAGGACCTGGAAGTCTCTGCCAGGCATGTCTCCGGAGCCCGAAATGGAGAGATCTGAACTCATAGAAGGGTTTTTCGTGGTGAGCCCGCCTCCATCATCCATGACGGCATGGTCAATCATGCTGTGATGGATGATCTGGCGGGTTTTTATTTAGAGCTTCTCACAAAGGCTGGGCCATGAGAAAATCTCACGGGCTTATAGCGCTCTATGTGATGCTGATCATTTTCCCGGTCATCGTGGCCACCTTCTGGGGACCCGGGCCGGGGAATTCGCTGCTCTGGGAGCTGGGGAAGAACTGCGCCCTGATGGGATTCATGCTGCTGGCCCTGCAGGCTGTTCTGGCAGCACGTTTCAAGGAATTGGAGCGCCCCTTTGGATTCGATATCCTGATCCGCTTCCACAGACACATGGGCCTGCTGGCCGTCGCCCTGCTCGTCGGGCATCCGGTGCTGCTGGCTCTGGGCGGGGGAGGGATGCGCCTGCTCACCTCCCTGAGTGCCCCCTGGCCCATCATGGTGGCCAAGGCGGCTCTGTTCCTGCTGGTCGTCAATATTCTGCTGAGCCTGTATTCGCAGCGTATCCGGCTGAAATTCGAGCACTGGCGCCTGCTGCACGATGTTTTGGCACCGGCCATTCTCATACTGGGATTCCTGCACAGCCGCCGTATCGGCGACGATCTGACCATTCCCGCGCTGCGATGGTACTGGAGCGCGATGTTCACCCTGTCCCTGGTCGTGTTCGTCTACCACCGCTGGGTCCGCCCCTGGCGCTTCCGCCGCCATCGTTGGGCGGTGACCGGGGTAAAAAAGGAGGTCGAACGGGTGTGGACGGTGACATTGGAACCGCCCGAAGGTCACCGGGTCTTCGACTATCTCCCCGGCCAGTTCCAGTTCATCACCTTTCACCGGGGCCGGGGACTGCCGGTCGAGGAACATCACTGGACCATCTCCTCCAGCCCGGCCCAGGGGGCAGAGGTTGCCTCGACCATCAAGGAGCTGGGCGATTTCACCGCCACCATCGGCCAGACCCGGCCGGGCGACACCGCCACGGTCCACGGTCCCTTCGGCCGATTCTCCTATCTGTCGCGCCCGCAGGAGAAAGATCTTGTCTTCGTGGCCGGGGGCATCGGCATCACCCCGCTGATGAGCATGCTGCGCCACATGCGCGACACCGCTGCAGATTGCTCAGTGCTGCTGATCTATGCCAACCGCAGCGAGGGGGAGATCGTCTTTCAGCAGGAGATCGACCGCATCGCGGCCGGCGAGCATCCCCGGCTCAGCGTGGTCCATTTGCTCGGCAAGCCCGGGGAGGGATGGAGTGGGGAAACGGGCCGCCTGGACCGGGAGAAACTGGAACGCTATTGTCACGGCCGGGTCCAGGATCGAACCTTTTACCTGTGCGGACCTCCGCCCATGATCGCCGCCGCCATCGGGATGTTGAAGGATCTGGGCGTCCCCGACGAGCGGATCGAGACGGAGGTGTTTTCCTTTCTCGGATAAGCGAGGACTGGACTCATGAGGAAAACGAAATTGAAGCGCACCACCTGGCTGGTGATCATGGTGGTGGTGGCGCTGGCCGTACTTGCGGCCCTGCTGCGAACGGCCTGAGCAGGCCGAGTCGTTTGAGATCAGGAGTGTTGTGATGCCCAACCGTCCCGGAAACAGTCTTAATAAGTTGCTTTATATAATTATCGCAACATCTTTAATTATAATTTCATGCGAAAACAAACCATTTGAGCCAGAGATAGTTTTATGCGATGCTTGGCGGACCTCCAGTCCGGAGCAGCAGGGGCTCGATTCCGCCACGCTCCAGGGGGCCAGTGAGGCGGCCGAGGGCAAAGGTTATGTCAACAGCATGCTGGTCTTTCGAAACGGATACCTGGTGATGGAGAACTATTACCATGGTTATGATCAGGACGATGCCCATCTGGTGCAGTCGGTCTCGAAAAGCTTTCTCTCGGCCATGGTAGGCATAGCTCTGAGAAAGGGATACCTGGACAGTTTGGACCAGAGGATCATCGAGTTCTTCCCGGAGTTCGATACGCCCGATCTGGATGGGAGGAAAAGGAACATCACCATCCGCCATCTCCTGACCATGCGGGCCGGATTCGACAGCGATCACGCCGTCTTTTTCCAGATTTACAACAGTTCCGACTGGGTGTCGGAGACCTGGCATCTGCCCCTGGTCTCCAATCCGGGCGAGCGGTTTGTGTACAATACCTTCGAGAGCCATCTGCTGTCCGTGATCCTCACTCGGGTCACCGGCATGAGCAGCTATCAGTTCGCTCAATCCGTCCTCTTCAAGCCCCTGGACATCTGCTGTCACGGCTGGGAGCAGGACCCTCAGGGATATTATTTCGGCGGCGCCGGCATGTATTTCACGCCCCGGGACATGGCCAGGCTGGGGTATCTCTACCTGCGCCAGGGAGACCTGGGCCCGCGGATTCTTCCCCGGGACTGGGTGGAGCAATCGCTGGGCGATTATACCGGATCTTACCATTGGGAATGGGGGGAATTGAAGGAACTGGGCTATGGATTCCTGTGGTGGTTGGGGCAGATCAACGAATACGAGGTCTTCACCGCCCTGGGGCACGGCGGGCAGTTCATCCTCTGTGTGCCCGAGCTGGACATGGTGGTGGTCACCACCTGCTTTTCCGATGTGGACTGGGACACGGCCGATGCTCAGGAGCGATCCATACTGGATATCGTCGCTGCCCACATCTTGCCGGCGGTGATGACATCTGACTCGCGGCCATGATAGGCAGGAAAGATACAACCGAACGCTCATCACAGGGGTATCGATATGACCAGAAAGCTGATCTGCTTTTTCCTGCTGTGCGGTCTGATAACCTTCTCCGGCTGCCGCATCAAAAAGGTCGATCTGGGGCAAAGCCAGCGACCGATCACGGTTGTCGTTCTGGGTTCCTCCACGGCCGCCGGGAGCGGCCCTCGGGACATCGCCAACTCCTGGGTAAACCGCTATCTGGCCTACGCCGAGAGTCTGAATGCCGACAACCGGGTAATTAATCTGGCCAAGGGGGGATATACCACCTACCATCTGATGCCTCGTGATGACGTTCCTCCCGCGGGGCGGCCGAGACCCGATCCCTGCCGCTGCATCACCATGGCCCTGCATCTGAACCCCGCCGCCATCGTTGTCAATATGCCCAGCAATGACGCCGCTTACGGCTACAGCGTGGAGGAACAGCTGGCCAATTATGACAATCTTCTGGCCCTGGCCGCCCGGCGAAACGTCCCGGTGTGGATCACCACCACTCAGCCGCGAAACCTCACTGCCGAGGGCCGGGCGAATCTGATGGCCATGCGCGACTCCACGTATGCCCGATTTGGCGAACGGGCCATCGACTTCTGGACCGGCCTGGCCCAGCCGGACGGCACCATCGACCAGAACTTTGACTGCGGCGACGGCGTGCATCTCAACGATCAGGCCCACCGAGTCCTTTTTCAGCGAGTGGTCCAGACCGGTCTGCTGGAACAGAAGGGCAGCGACTGACGGCACCCATCGCTCTGAAGCCGAACACCCGGAGAAACGATGTCCGAAACATCACCGCAGGATGATCGCAGGCGTTGCCCATGGGCCGCCGGTCCGCTGTACATCGCCTATCACGACACCGAGTGGGGTGTGCCGGTTCATGACGACAGGCAGCTGTTCGAAGGTCTCGTCCTGGGAGGCGCGCAGGCCGGATTGAGCTGGAGCACCATCCTGAAAAAGCGGGACAACTACCGCCGGGTTTTCGACCGTTTCGATCCCCGTCGCGTGGCCCGATATGGCCCGGAAAAGGTGAGCCGGCTTCTGGCCGATCCGGGCATCGTCCGCAACCGGTTGAAGATCGGGGCGGCCATCGACAATGCCGGGCTCTTTCTGGACGTTCAGAAGGAATTCGGCACCTTCGATGCCTATCTCTGGCGGTTCGTCGGCGGGCGGCCGAAACAGAACCGCTGGCGCCGTCTGAGCGAGATACCCGTTCGCACGCCTGAGGCCGAGGCTTTGAGCGGCGATCTGCGACGGCGGGGATTCAAGTTCGTCGGGCCGACCATCTGTTACGCCCTGATGCAGGCGGTGGGAATGGTCAACGATCACCTGGTTGATTGTTTCCGGCACGAGGAGATCGCGAACAGATTCTGAGCGGAGGACGGGCCCCAAGGGGTCTGAAAACACCCCAAGGAGGTTCAATCGATGATGAAACGCGTGTGTGTATCGATCCTGGCCGGCGCATTGCTGCTGATTGCCTGCGCCACGGTGCCGGTCACCGGCCGGCGGCAGCTGTCCCTGATCTCGGCGCCGGAAATGGCCGCCATGGGAGCGGACGGCTATCAGCAGTTTCTCCAGGAGTCGACTTTATCGACCGATGCCGGCCGGACGAAAATGGTCAGGGATGTGGGCGTTCGCATTTCCGCCGCGGCCGAGGCCTTCATGCGGGAACACGACATGGCAGGGGAGTTGGGCAATTACCAGTGGGAGTTCAACCTGGTGGAGGCCGATACGGTGATCAATGCTTTCTGTATGCCCGGAGGCAAGATCGGCGTTTACAGCGGCATCCTGCCGGTGACCCGGGACGAGACCGGGCTGGCTGTGGTGGTCGGGCATGAGGTGGCTCACGCCATCGCCAATCATGGCGGAGAACGGATGAGCCAGCTGCTGCTGGTCCAGATGGGCGGCATGGCCCTGTCCAAGGCCGTGGAGGAACAGCCCGAGAAAACCCAGCAGCTGCTCATGCTGGCCTTCGGCATCGGGGCCCAAGTCGGCGTTCTGCTGCCCTACAGCCGCCAGCACGAATCGGAGGCCGACCGCATCGGATTGATCCTCATGGCCAGCGCCGGTTACGATCCTCGTGCGGCCGTTCCGTTCTGGGAGCGGATGAATCAGGAGGGCGGGGCCCGGCCCCCGGAGTTCCTTTCCACCCATCCGGCCCCCGAGCGGCGCATCGAGGCCATCAAGAGTCACCTTCCGGAGGCGCTCAGGTACTATCAGCCGTGAACGGATGTGTCGTGTTCGAAGAGGCATTGAAGATCAGAGAGAGGATTCTTCCATGAACATGAAGGCGACAGTGCGGCTGGTCGTCGTCCTGCTGTTCTGCTCTATTCAGGGTTTCGGCCAGCAGGTCGCCCGGGTTGAACTGGGCGCCCTGGTCCTGGAGGATATCCCCGAGATCCCCCAGCGTATCTGGGACGGCCTGAATCCCTATCTGAACATCCGATCGGCATCCCTGCAGGGATGGCTGCCCTCGGGCCAGGGGCTGCTGATCAGGACCCGCTTCGGCGAAACCGATCAGATACACCGTCTCACCCGGCCGGGAGGGGCCCGGCAGCAGGTCACGTTCTTTCAGGAGCCGGTCACGAATGTCTGGATCAGCCCCAAAGAAACCTTCAATGGATTCCTTTTTGCCATGGACGAGGGCGGCTCGGAGCGCTATCAGATTTTCTCTTTCGACCTGGAGACCGGACAGCGCCGGATGTTCACCGATGGGCGCTCGAAAAACGATGATGTCGTCTGGTCGTCAGGGGGGGACCGGTTCGTCTATTCCTCGACTCGAAGAAATGGCCGGGATTGGGATCTGTATCTGGCCGAGATCGGTGATCCCAACAGTTCCCGGCTTCTTCTGGAAACCTCGGGCGCCTGGTGGGCAGTGGACTGGTCGCCGGACGACAACCGGATCCTGGTCAAGAACTACATCTCCATCAACGAAACCAAACCTTATCTTCTCGATGTCGAAACGGCCCGGCTGACGCCATTCAACCCTGCCGCCGGGCCGGTCGCTTATGATGGCATCAAATTTTCCAGAGACGGCCGGGGAATCTATTTCGTATCCGACCAGGAGAGTGAATTCCGCCGGCTGCGCCATTACGATCCGGCCAGCGGCCGGACCACCGTGCTGACCGGGGAGATTCCCTGGGATGTGGGAGAGTTCACCCTGTCGGAGGACGGGCGCCATGCGGCCTTCACGACCAACGAGGATGGGATCGACCGGCTGCATGTGTGGGATCTGCGCAGCGGAGAGAAGCTGGATCTGCCGCCTCTTCCCATGGGGAGAGTATATGGTTTGCGTTTTCACCCCGACGGGCGGCGGTTGGGCCTGGTGGTGAACACGCCGCAGTCGCCCGGAGATGTGTACCACATCGATCTGGCGACGGGAGAGCTGATCCGGTGGACACACAGCGAGATCGGGGGACTGCCCGGCGATCGTTTTGTGTCTCCGGAGATCATCCGGTTCGCCACTTTCGACAGCGTCGGGAACCGGCCCCGCACCATCCCCGCCTTCTATTGCCGGCCCCGGGGGAAAGGCCCCTTTCCGGTGGTGATCGACATTCACGGGGGGCCGGAGTCGCAGGCCCGGCCGACATTTCACTCCAGAAGACAGTTCTGGGTCAATGAGATGGGCCTGGCGGTCCTGCAGCCCAACGTTCGCGGCTCGCGTGGATACGGGAAAAATTATCTGCTGCTGGACAATGGATACCGGCGCAAGGATTCGGTGCGCGACATCGGTGCACTGCTGGACTGGATCGCCAAGCAGCCCGAGCTGGACGCCGACCGCGTAGCTGTCTATGGAGGTTCCTACGGCGGATACATGGTTCTGGCCGCCATGATCGAGTTCAACGACCGCTTGCGGGCCGGGCTTGATCTTTACGGCATCAGTAACTTCGTGACCTTTTTGGAAAACACCGGCGATTACCGGCGGGATCTGCGCCGGGCCGAATACGGGGACGAGCGCGATCCCCAGATGCGCCGATTTTTACAGGCCATCGCCCCGGTCAACAACGCCGAGAAGATTACCAGACCCCTGTTTATCTTCCAGGGACTCAACGATCCCCGCGTCCCGGCAACCGAAAGCGAACAGATGGCGGAGATCATCAGAAAAGGGGGTGGGGAGGTCTGGTATCTGCTGGCCAGGGATGAAGGCCACGGCGTGGGAAAAAGGGCCAACAGCGAGTTCCTCTATGCCGCCTCCGCGCTGTTTCTGGAAAAATACCTGCTGAATGAAAAACCATGATGGAAGAACGATGACTGAAAAACCAAGAGGAGCTGTCATACATTCTCAGACGGGAGGTTCTGAATGAAGACGGACGAGTTTCTCAGCTTCATGTCCCGGGTCAGAGTCTATGATCTGACTCAGCCTTTGAGCATTCACACGCCGCCCTGGCCCAGCTACATGCCCCTGGGCATTCAGTACTTCAAGCGGATCGCCGGGGCTCACATGGGGCAGGGGGCCAACGGTCAGATCATCACCACCAGCAACCATGTGGGCACCCATATGGATGGGGAGATCCATTTTCACGCCAGCGGCCGCTCCATCGGCCAGGTGCCTCTGGAGGAATGGATCGGCCCCGGTGTGGTGGCCGACATCTCCGACGCGGTGGACGACTATAGCCTTTACTCTCCGCAGATGATCACCGACCGGGTGGAGGTGAGGAAGGGAGACATCCTGGTGATCAACACCGGTTACCACAAGTATGCCTGGGACCAGAAGGGCTCGGACGAGATCCGCTACTTCGTCAAACATCCCGGTCCGGGGCCAAAATTTCACAGGTGGGCGCTTGAGATGAAACTCAAATGGATCGGCGTGGATTGCGGCAGCGCCGATCACCCGATGAACACCATCATCCGCGACTGGCACCCCAAGCTGTTCCAAAAGGCCGAGGAGAAACTGCAAAAAGATCATCGGAAAAGCTGGGAAGAAATGTTCCCCCTGGAGGAATACTACCAGGTGATGCACCTGAAACTGTTCCCCAAGGGCCTGGTTCACGCCGAGAACCTGGGCGGGGAGATCGACCAGATCAGCAACCGAAGGCTGTGGATCGGTTGCTTCCCGCTTCGGGGCATCGAGCTGGAATCGTCCATGTGCCGGATCGTGGCCATGCTGCCGGATG
>CAZOYL010000114.1:0-6089 GCA_964584035.1 uncultured Gemmatimonadota bacterium
CGGGCTGCCGGACGGCTCCAACTACCTGGTCAGGGCCACCGCCACCGACCCGACCGCTCGCTCCGACGATGACCAGTCCAACAGCGCCTTCACCGTCTATAATCCCGACGATCCCAGCATCACGGTGACCTACCCCAACGGCGGGGAGACGCTCAGCGGATCGGCGACGATCACCTGGACGGCCACCGATCCGGACCCCGGAGAGACCGCCCTGCTGGACATCGACCTGGACTACAGCGCCAACGGCGGCGGAAGCTGGACGCCCATCGCCACCGGCGAGACCAACGACGGCTCCTACCTGTGGAACGTCTCCGGGCTGCCGGACGGCTCCAACTACCTGGTCAGGGCCACCGCCACCGACCCGACCATGCGAACCGACGATGACCAGTCCGATGCCATCTTCACCATACAGAATACCGGACCGCCGGCAGCCGTCGCAGATCTGACGGCCACACTAGCCAGCACCGTTATTCGCCTGACCTGGTCGGCGGTCACCGAGGATACCGGCGGCATTCCCATCGTGGTGGACCATTACGTCATCTACCGTAACGCCGATCCGGACTTCGTTCCTTCCGGCTCCGATTCGATTGACAGCGCCGGGGGAACGTCCTACGATGATGCTACTCCGGCACTCAAGAACACCTCGGAGAACCATTTCTACGTCATCAAAGCGGTCGATGCTGCCGGCAGGAAATCGGCAGGTTCCAACAAGGTCGGTGAGTTCGACCGCGAAGCGATCACCGAAGCAACGGCCAAATAAAGCCGCCGGGCGATACAGGATCGGACCTGAGAAGATAGGGTAACAGGATAAAACGGGCTCATTCCCAATTGAATGAGCCCGTTTTTCACGTCAGCCCGGCATCATCTCTCCCCTGCAGTAACTGCCCGACGAGGGCCGTTTGATCCTGCATCGTCAATCGACGCCCGCTCCTGCCCTCATCCCCGCCAATCGGAATCCTCCGGCAAAGAAAAAAGAATTGACAACTTCCGCCAATATGATTAGGTTTTGCCTGGACTCAGGCCCGTCATTCATCCTCCCCGGGAGGGATGCCGTGAAAAAATCGACCCTGTGGCCGGCCGGCATCATCTTGATCCTGGCCTGCTCTTCGGGATCGCAGATCAGCCCGCATGCCGGCAAGATGATCGTTCCGGGACAGGGCACCGACCAGGTTCGGGTGGGAATGAGCCGCCGGCAGGCGATCGAACTGCTGGGGGAGCCGGAGGTTGTTCCGGAAAACGGCCAATGGCTGAGTTACCGGGTGAATCATGATCTGGCCCTCCGGATCGACGACCTGGATCAGGCCTCCGAGATTCATTTTCTGGAGGGATTCAGGGGACGCCTGCCCAGCCGCATTCAACCGGGTTCTAAGACGCTGGATGTCTTTCGAATCTACGGCGCCCCGCTGGAACGCAGGGAAACCCCGATTGGTTTGGAGGGTACTGAGGACCGGGTGTTGTATATCACGCCGGAGGGGTGCCGGATTGCCTACCGGAGACTGGGACTGGCCTTCCGGTTCTCGCCGGCCAAGCGCATCATCCGGATCGTGGTCTTTCAGCCGCTGCCGGACCGGAACATCCGCCTGAAACCCATGGAAGCCGGTGAATGAAAGTTAGATTGAAACCACCCGACTGCAGCGATCTCTATCGGGACGGCCGACACTACGACCTCCTGACCGTGGATTTCGTCGAGGACATTCCTTTCTATCAACGGCAGATCGATCGTTACGGGCAGCCCGTTCTGGAGCTGGCCTGCGGCACGGGCCGGATCACCATTCCTCTGGCCGAAAAAGATGTCGATATCACCGGCCTGGATGTGAATGAGTCGATGCTGTCCCGGGCCAAACAGAAGGCCGCGACGAGGGGAATCCGGATCGATTGGGCGCTGGCGGACTGCCGGAACTTCGGGTTGAACAGAAAATTCCGCTTGATCTTCATCCCGATCAACTCCATCACCCATCTGCACTGCAGAGAGGACCTGGAGGCTTTTCTGGCTCGGGTCAAAGAGCATCTTCATGAGGAGGGGCGTTTCATCATCGACCTGTTCAATCCCTGCCTGGATATTCTGAAGAGAGATGCGACTAACCGCTATCCCGTTGCCGAATACGAGGATCCCGACGGCCGCGGCCGGGTGATCGTCACCGAGAATAACATCTATGACCCCGTCACCCAGATCAACCATCTCAAATGGTACTATCAGATCGGCGACCACAAAGACGCCCGGGTGGTGAAAAACAACATGCGCATCATCTACCCCTGTGAGCTGGACGATCTGCTGCACTACAACGGATTCGAGGTCGAGGCGAAGTACGGCGATTACGACCAGAGCCCTTTTGAGAGCCTCTCTCCGAAACAGCTGACCGTATGCCGTCTGCGGAAATAGTGATCTCCGAACCGAAAGGTACCCTTTCATGCCGAAATATCACATGCACAGGAAAGAAAGAGAAATCGTCGACACATCGAAGAATAAAGATCTCCTTATTAAAGGGAAATTCGCCACCATCGCTCTCTGCCGTGGCGACGAACCATATCTGGTCACCTTGAATTACGGCTTCGATGACACGGCGGGGTGCCTGTATTTCCACTGCGCACCGAAAGGACTGAAACTCGATTTCTTGCTTCAGAATCCCAACGTCTGCGCCACGGTCATCGAAGATCTGGGCTATGTCGATGGTCAGTGCGATCACAGATATCGTTCGGTGGTGATATGGGGAACGATGAGCATCGTGAAGGATCCGGAGGAAAAACGACACGGTATAAACGTTCTATTGGATCATCTGGAACCTCATCCGGAAGAGATCAGAAAACGTTCCCTATCGAAGGAAGAAGCCTACCAACAGGTGACCATTTTGCGCCTGGATATCGTCCAGATGAGCGGCAAGGAACATGTCTAAATAAATTGATCGGAAATTCTTCAGCCGGCTCCAAGGACCAGACAAAGGAGTGCTGACCGATGCTATTCGAACGGATCGAATCGGAGGGAATCGCCCATTACTCGTACATCATCGGCGATGAGCACCAGGCCGTCGTCATCGATCCCCGCCGGGACTGCGATATCTACATCGATAGAACCCTGCGGCGTGGTTTTCGCATCACCGCCATCCTGGAAACCCACCGCAATGAGGACTACGTCATCGGCTCGACGGAGCTGGCCGGCAGCACCGGGGCCGAGATCTATCATGCCGATGAACAACTGGATTACCAGTACGGTCAGGCGGCGACCGACGGTCAGAGCTGGCAGGCAGGCCGACTGAAGATCACGGCCATTCACTCCCCGGGCCACACCCTCGGAAGCATGAGCTACCTGCTGCACGATCCAGGCGGCCGGCCCTGGATGGTCTTCACCGGGGATGCGCTGTTCGCCGGAGACGTCGGCCGGGTCGATCTGCTGGGCATGGACCGGGCCGAGGAGCTGGCCGGTCAGTTATATGACACCCTGTTTGAGAAACTGCTGACCCTGGGTGATGAGATCATCGTCTGTCCGGCCCACGGCTCCGGATCGGCCTGCGGATCGGCCATCGCAGAGCGGGCCTGGACCACCGTGGGACTGGAGCGGCGGCTCAATCCCATGCTGCAGTTCAAAGATCGCGCGGAATTCATCGCCGGAGCAGCCTGTGAGCTGGAGCGACCGCCCTACTTCCGGCGGATGGAACGCCTCAATCTCGAGGGGGCCCCTCTGCCCGGCGGGCTGCCGGTGCCTGCTCCTCTGACAGCCGAAGAGTTCGCCGAGAAAGCCCAGACCTCCATTGTGCTGGATACCCGCTCGAGCTTGAGTTTCGGCGCCGCTCACGTACCTCAGTCTCTGTCCATCTGGCTGGAGGGACTGCCCGGCTTCGTGGGCTGGTTCATGCCCTATGACAAGCCCATCCTGCTGGTCAACGAATCCGACGATCCCGATCGGGTCGTGCGCTATCTGATCAGGCTGGGTTACGATCAATTGGTCGGCTCGCTGGCCGGCGGCATGCTGGATTGGCATATGGCCGGGCAGGAAAGCGGCGACATCCGGACGGTTACCGTGCAGACCCTGTGCGCCCTGCTGGACGAGGAGGAAAAACTGCACATCCTGGATGTTCGCAGCAGCGACGAGGCGGCCTCGGCAGGCGAGATCCCCAATGCCCAGCAGATCCACATCACCCAGCTGCCGCACCGCATGAGCGAGGTGCCCCGGGACCGCTCGGTGTACATCTTCTGCGGCAGCGGCCTGCGTTCCACGGTGGCTGCCAGCCTGCTGCAGCGGCAGGGTTGGAAGAACATCGCCGTGGTCCTGGGCGGCCTGGCCGGGTGGAGCTCGGTATCCTGCCCGTTGAAATGACGAACCCCTGGGATGAGAGCGCCGCTCCCGAACCAACTCGGTTCATCGATCACGACATTTTCTCTAACACCTCGAAAGTGAGTTCCACCATCCCCAAGAAACTCTCCCCCAACATCCTTCTGCTGGGCGTGGTCAGTTTCCTGGCCGACACCAGCACTCATATGATCAAGCCCATCCTTCCGGCCTTTATCACCGCGCTGGGAGGCGGAGGGCTGGCGGTCGGCAGCATCGGGGGGCTGGCCGATTCCGCCACCAGCCTGCTGAAGGTTTTCTCCGGCTATTGGTCCGACCGCATCCGGCGCCGCAAGCCCTTCCTGTTTTTAGGATATCTGACCTCGGCCGGCGCCAAGCTGTTGTTTCCCCTGTCCTCGGTCTGGCAGCACCTGCTGGTGCTGATGCCGGCCGAGCGGGTCGGCAAGGGTCTGCGGGGCGCTCCCCGGGACGCCCTTATCGCCGCCTCGGTGACGGACTCCGCTCGCGGACGGGGTTTCGGGTTCCACCGGGCCATGGACACGGCCGGGGCCATCGTCGGCTCTCTGGCGGCCTTCGTGCTGGTCACGCGCGTGGATCTGCCGCTGCGCTCCATTCTCCTGGCAGGAGCCCTGGTGGCCTTTGCCGCCGTGATACCCATCTTCGCCGTCCGAGAAAAACGGCCGCAGGAAAAAGCAATTGAATCTTCCGCGCCGAGCCTGAGAGGTCTTTCCCGGCCCTTCTACCTGTTTCTGATCGTGGCCGCAGTCTTCGGCCTGGGCAATTTCTCCTATATGTTCCTGATCCTCCGGGCCGCGGATATCTGCGGCCCGAACGGCTCGCTGGGCCTGACCATCCTGCTGTATGCCCTGATCAACATCGTCTATGCCGGCCTCTCCGTGCCGGCCGGCGTCCTGTCGGACCGGATCGGGCGCAAAAAGGTACTGCTCATGGGCTACAGCCTGTTCTCGGCAACCTGCCTGGGGCTCGCCCTGGCTCGTGAGTGGCCGGAACTGGTGCTCCTGTTCGCCCTCTACGGCGGCTTCCGGGCCCTGACGGACGGCACCCAGCGGGCCCTGGTGAGCGATCTGGTTCCGGCCGAGATTCGGGGAACGGCTTTGGGGGCGTTTCACACCGCCGCCGGCCTGACCGCTCTGCCGGCCGGCCTGCTGGCCGGCGCCCTGTGGCGGCTCGCTCCGCGATGGACCTTTTTCTACGGAGCGGCAATGGGGCTGACGGCCGCCATTCTGCTGGCCGTGTTCACCCTGAGCACCCGGATGGGTGCAGGGGAAAAAAGAACGGGTCGGCTTTCCCCTCCGGCGGTGAGATGATCGGCTGAAAAAAGAACCTTGACCCGGCAGAATTCAAGCATCATATTATAGAAACGCGCATTGACCTATGTTTTTAATCGGGTATGAGCCGGCCGCATACCGGCGGACGGCTCAACGATTTCAGGAATGAAAAAAACTCGAAGGATAGCCTATCTTTCACCAGAAGGAGGAACGGGTTATGAGAAAAGTTTCCTTTGTTCTGACGACCATCATCCTGGCGATGATCCTCGTCATCGGCCTGACCTGGGCCAAGGGCACCAAGTTCTGTCAGAAATCGACGACGGCGAGCGCTGTGGGCTGCGAGAAAAAATGTGCGGCTGAAAAGGCCTGCGCCAAGGCGTCAGGCATGACGATGGTCGATGCCAAGGGGCCAGGCGCCGGCACGGAGGGCTGTGTCGGCACGAAGGGATGTCAGGGTTCCGAGGGCTGTCAGGGTTCGGGCGGCTGCCATGCGATGAAGGCCTCCATGCCCGGTCGCG
>CAZOYL010000114.1:6189-8700 GCA_964584035.1 uncultured Gemmatimonadota bacterium
AATATCGAGAAGTCACACAAGCTCCTGACCGCCGAGCAGCTGGAAAAGGCGAAAGCGCCCGGCAAGAAGAACAAAGGTATGATGAAGAAAGGCCCCCGTCAGATGATCAAGGAGATCATCATCGAGGAAACGGAGCAGTAGAGCTCACCATCGCCTCGGGAAGCCATTATTCCGGAAAGAGAGCCCCATGAAAGCCATCGAACAGATCGCCGGATTGTCCAAGGAAGAGTTGCTCAAACTGATTGAGGTCTACGCCAAGAACTGGCTGGCCCACGACGGCTGCTGGTTCCTGGCCGCCGAGGAGAAATTCGACCTGGAGACGGCCATCGAGCTGGACAAACGATCCTGGGAGCGATTCGCCGCCGTGGAGGCCAAACGGATCATGAAGACCTTCGGGATCCCCCGGGATGGAGGCCTGAAGGCTCTGGAACAGGCTTTCAGATATCGGCTGTACGCCCCCATGAACGTCCAGAAGGTGGAGTGGCCCGACGACGACACGCTCATCTTCCGGATGGTCACCTGCCGGGTGCAGGACGCCCGGCGGCGCAAGGGGCTGCCCGATTTCCCCTGCAAACCGGTCGGCATCGTCGAGTTCAGCACCTTCGCCGAGACCGTCGATGAACGTATTCAGACCCGCTGCCTGGGCTGTCCCCCGGATCGGACGGAAGGATTCCTGTGCGCCTGGGAGTTTAAAGTAAAAGCGTGATGACGTGTTCGTGTTCGTAGATCGTGTCCGTAGAAAGACCGGGATTCGGGAATCGAAAAGACTGATCCTGGATCCTCGATCCTGGTTAAAAACGAAAGACAGAATTCGAGATCTATCTTTCAGAATTAACAATTACCGATCACACGAAAAGGCCCTCTCGATCATTTGAGAGGGCCTTTTGACATGGTATGAACTATTAAAGGGATTTATTTCACCGAAGACGCGTTGATCAGATCGGTATCGAATTCGCCGACTCGGTTGGAGGCCCCCGATGCATTGCCGGCGGCATCGGCGGCCTTGATGGCGTAAAAGTAATGGACACCGGCATTCCCCGCGGCACCGGCGTCAATATAGGTGGTATCGGCCGTTCCGGCCAGGGAGTCACCCAGACCCCCGGCCACGGTGCTGCGGAAGATGACATAGCGGACCACGCCCACATCGTCATATGGTTCGCTCCACAGCAGACAAACATCTCCACTGGAGACTTTTCCTTCGCCGGCGATATCGATGGTCAGATCGCCGATGGCCTCTGGTGGGGTCACATCAAGCCCGGCGATCTGCATCTTGGTCACGAAAGCATCGAAAAGTCCATTGTGAGTGGATTCGGTGAACCCCCATGTCGCCGGGAAATCAATCGATTCGGTCTCGCCCGTCAGGTAAGCATAACCGGCATTGCCCAGGACGATCGCGCTGCCTTCTTCACTCAACCCCCCACCGAGGAAGGAGCCATAGGCCAGGGCGCTGCCGGTCGGACTCAGCTTGGCGACGAAAACATCGCCGGAATCGTTGTAGGTTTCATCGAAAGCTCCGCTGGTGGTGGGAAAATCACCAGACCAGGTCCCTCCGACCAGGTAAACGTAGCCGATGCTGTCCACTGCCAGCCCTTGACCGCTCTCATCATCGCTGCTTCCCATAAAGGTGCAATAATTCAAGGCACTGCCGTCTGTGTTCAGCTTTACAACAAAGGCATCCTCGCCGCCATTGTGTGTCTCATCGAAGGCTCCAACCGTAGCGGGAAAATCCGGCGATTCGGTGAACCCGGTCACAATGGCATTGCCCGCGCTTAAAGCTATGGCTTTCGGCTCCTCTGTGTCACTTCCGCCGATATAAGTGGAGAAATCAAGACCGTTCCCCATCGCACTGAGTTTTGTCACAAAGATGTCCCATTGACCATTATGTGTGCTGTCGAAAGCTCCTATAGTTGTGGGAAAAACGTCGGAGTCCGTATGCCCCGTGACATACGCTTTCCCTTCATTGTCCACGACGATCCCCCGTCCGATGTCAGAGAGATTCCCTCCCAGATATGTGGAGTAATCGAGAAAACCGCCTGAGAAGTTGAGCCTGGTCACAAAGGCATCGTAGAAGAAACTGCTGATATCTTCCGCATAGGCTCCCGGTGTCGTTGGAAAATCATCCGACCAGGTGCCGCCGGTCACGAACGCGCTTCCGGCCGACAAGTCGATATCATGGCTTTCTTCACCGCCGCTTCCGCCCAAAAAAGTCGAATAAGACAACCCATTTCCTCCCGGCAGGAGTTTGACCACGAAAACATCGACATCACCGTTGTGCGTCGTCTGAAAGGACCCGCCGGTGGTGGGAAAATCGGTCGAATAGGTGGAACCGGTCAGGAAGGAAAAGCCGGCATCATCCACGGCGATGCCAACACCCTCATCATCAGAGCTCCCGCCAAGATAGGTGCAGTGAAATACGCTGGCATTATCCGAATTGAGCTTGGCCGCGAAGACATCCCCATCACCACGGTAGACACTATCATATGCTCCTGATGTGGTGGGAAAATCGGTCGA
>CAZOYL010000115.1:0-8565 GCA_964584035.1 uncultured Gemmatimonadota bacterium
CTCGGTGATGGCCACGATGAGACCGGTGAGGGTCTCCGAGGCGGCCAGGGAGTGCTGAAAGGCGGTCTTTCTCTCACCCAATCCCAGGCCCTCGGCGTTATGCATACGCACCGCTTCAACCATCTGCTCGGGTGCTCCCCTGTCCTCCAACAGGACGGCGGCCACCTCACCATGTCTGGACATATCGTTATCGCTTAACTCCAGGTCCAGATCATGCAGCAGCCCGGTCACCGCCCACATCGTCTCATCCTCGCCGAAATGGCGCGCCAGCCGGCTCATGACCGCCTCGGTGGCCAGCATGTGCTTGACCAGATTTTTATTCTTCACATGAGATCGGACCAGTCGCAGAGCCTCTTCACGATCCATGGCGGCGCCCCCTTCACTTTCTGCTTTCACAGACGACATATAAAAAGGTAGTCACCCCAAAGGCGAACTACCCCTCAGAATCCTTCCTTTTGATCACCTGGATCAACTTACTCCCTGGTGCTCTTCAGCAGCATCTTGGAATATCGGCCCAGATTCTCCAGCACCTTGCCGGCGCCTTTGACCACGCAGGTGAGAGGATCATCCACGATATTGACGGGCAGATTGATCTCCTGTCGCAGGCGGGTGTCGAGACCCTTGAGCAGCGCTCCTCCGCCGGTCATGACGATGCCGCGGTCCAAAATATCCGAGGCCAGCTCCGGCGGCGTGCGCTCCAGCGCCTGCTTGACCGCCTCGACGATGGAGTTGGTGGCCTCGTTGAGGGCCTCGCGGATCTCCACGGAGCTGATCTTCAGCGTTCTGGGGATGCCGGCCACCAGATCGCGGCCCTTGATCTCCATCTCCTCCTCTTGATCCAGGGGATAGGCAGAGCCGATCTTGATCTTGATCACCTCGGCCGTCTGGTCGCCGACCAGCAGATTATAATTTTTCTTCAGATGCTGGACGATGGCCTCATCCATCTCGTCCCCGCCTACCCGAATGGAAGTATTGTTGACGATGCCGCCCAGGGCGATGACGGCGATCTCGGAGGTTCCGCCGCCCACGTCGATGACCATGTTTCCGGAGGGCTCCTCCACCGGCAGCCCGATTCCGATGGCCGCCGCCATCGGTTCGGCGATCAGAAAGACCTCCCGGGCGCCGGCATGCTCGGCGGAATCGCGGACGGCCCGTTTCTCCACCTCGGTGATCCCGGACGGAACACAGATGACGGCCCGGGGCCTCACCAGAAAGCGGTATTTGAGGACCCGCTTGATAAACTCGCGCAACATCTCCTCGGTGACCTCGAAATCGGCGATAACTCCATCCTTCATCGGACGGATGGCCAGGATATCCCTGGGCGTGCGCCCCAGCATCTGCTTGGCCTCATTACCGATCGCCAGAACCCGGCGCGTGGCCCGGTCCAGGGCCACCACCGAGGGCTCGTTCTCCACGATACCCCGGCCGCGCACCCAGACCAGCGTGTTAGCCGTGCCCAGATCGATGCCGATATCATTGGATAAGAAACCAAAAAACGGCACCTGCACCTCCTCACTTGTCCACACAGAGAAACGGCAACCTATCTCTGACCGTCACCTTTTCCACCGATACGAGAAAGGAAATCGAAACCAAATTAACACAAATGTCCGATGGTGTCAAATACTTTTTTATTTAAAGCCTGAAACCCTTTGACCTTTTTGTTGTCAACGAGCACGAACGACGAATCCGACCGGCATCACCACCAGGCCTGATCCCCGCAGATCTCCTCGGCCAGGGGCGGGAACAGATCTCTGGCCAGCAGATCCTGATAGGTCTCCCGGCGTCCGATCAGATCGAACCGTCCGTCGGAAACAAGCACCTCGGCAGCCCGGGGGCGGCCGTTGTAGTTTGAGGACATGGCGGCGCCGTAAGCGCCGGCGTTCATGACCGCCAGCAGGTCTCCCGGCCGAGGCAGGACCATATCACGGTCCCGGGCCAGAAAATCGGCCGATTCGCACACCGGGCCGACCACATCCACCGGCCGGACCGGTCCCTCGCGGCGCTGCAGCGGCCATATCTGGTGATAGGCGCCGTACAGGCTGGGCCGCAACAGGTCGTTCATTCCGGCGTCGACCACTACGAAGGTCTTCCCGGCGGAATGCTTGATGTAGAGGACCCGGGCGATGAGCACACCGGCCGGACCGACCAGGGCGCGGCCCGGTTCGACGATCAGCCGGCACTTCAGCCCGCCCAGCTCCCGACGCACGGCACCAAGCCAATCCCGGGGAGATGGCACCGGTCGTTCATCGTAAGACACAGCCAGTCCGCCGCCCACATCCAGGAAATCAAGCGATCCGCCTGCCTCCTGCAACGGCTTGACCAGGGGCAGCACCTTGCCGAGCGCCCGGCGATAGGGTTCCAGCGAGGTGATCTGCGAGCCCAGGTGAACATGCAGTCCGGTCAGACGGATGCCGTGCAGAGAGGCCGCCCGGGCCAGCACCTCGGGGGCCCGTTCCAGCTCGATCCCGAATTTGCTGCCGGCACCGGCCGTGGTCAGGTGAGGATGGGTATCGCTTCGCACACCCGGGTTGATGCGCAGGGCCACCCGGGCACAGGCCTCCAGTTTTCGGGCCGTTCGGTCGATCAGGTCCAGCTCGGGAACCGATTCCGCGTTCAGCTGGAGGATATCGGCATTGATGGCAAAACGAATCTCCTCCTCCGTCTTTCCCACCCCGGCGAAGACGATCCGCCGGGGTGGAAAACCGGTCTTCATGGCGCGGTACAGTTCACCGCCGGAGACAACATCGGCCCCGCAGCCCAGGGAGGCCAGAATCTTACAGAGCGCCAGGCTGGGATTGGCCTTGAGGGCGTAACAGACCAGACCGTCCCGTGGGGGCAGAGCCTGCCGGAAGCCCTGATAGGCCTGTTGAAGGGCCTGACCGCTGTAAGCGAAACAGGGCGTGCCGGCGGATTCGGCCACCTGCGCCAGATCTACCCGTTCACAGCACAGCCGGTCATCGAGGTATTGAAAAACCGACATGTCAGGCTCCTTTGCTGCCGGCCAACGGTTTCACCAAGACTCTCAGGGCCGGAAGGTGATCGTCACTCCGGCCGTCTCCCACCTGGATCGCACCGACACGGAGTCAGCGGCCAGCCACAGAGGCTCGGCGAATTGAAACGGCGCCGGGCGCCCTGGATTCCAGCGGCCATCCCGGTTGAGATCGAGAAAAGCGGCCATGACATAGGCCCCCGGAAGCATGCGGTCCAGGATATATTCGCTCCCGGAAGCTTGATGCCGGCAGGTTTGTGCCCTCCCAGCGGGACCGAAAGCCAGGATGACGGCCGGGGCCTCCGGGGGATAACTTCGCCTCTCCACGGCGCCGGAAACGGATCCCAGCCGTTCCTCGTCCAGGGTCCTGAAGCGGACCGTCACGGCGGTGTCCGCCGTGACGTGTCCGGATAGATCTCTGATCACGGAGCCCTCCAGATCGATGACATACCAGCGGTCAGACTCCAGAGGCTCCAGGGGCTCGAAGGCGGCAGCGGCTCCATGAAGGAACCGGAAATGGCCCTCGACGACCTGTCCACTGGTATCGGCCAGCGCAAAGGCGCTCTCCAGCGAGGCCGCTTCCACCGCCTCGTCGAAGAACAGCGACGGAGAGGCCCGAAGAGGGACCTGATCACTGGAATCGGGCGGCCAGACAAGTCCCAAACGAGGACCGCTGCTGTCGGCCCATCCGGCGCCCGAAAAATGAGCTTGCCGCCCCCCCGCGCGAACGAGATTTCCTGCCGGGTCGATGAGCCCGGTGACGGTCACCCGGTAGGCGGCGCCCTCGATCTGAGGCGAGGTCGACAGGAGCACCTCGTTGGAGCGGTTCCAGGGAAGGCTGACCCTTAACACGTCCACCGTATCGGGGTGATCGTCCAGCATCTCGATGTGATAAGCCTCAGGGACGGCCGCCCGGGCACTGTCCAGATCCTTATCGAAGGATAACATCACGGCCGACCGGTGGGGTGCCCGGGCACTCTGCAGGGACGGCCCCAGGGTGTCCAGCATGACCAAGGCTATAGGTCCCAGCTCGATCGAAAACGGTTCCCGGGTAAGATCCGCGTCGGCGCTGGGCAGGCCGAAAAGCTCCTCGGCGGCATTCCATCTTCGGTCCCGGTTGCGGTCCTCGACGGCGAAGATCCGATATCGATCCGGCCCCAGATGGGTCAGCCGGTAACGGCCCCGCTCATCGGCCTGGGTGATGTAGTCGGGAGTATCGACGGCCGGATCGGGATCCGCTTCCGGCGACCAGCGATAGGCCCACAGATCCACTCCCCCGCGCGGCCGGAAACCATCTCCATCACGGCGATCGGAGCGCACCACCGTCCCGGCCACCTGTCCTTCGTCGATCGCCTGGCCGGTGGAAAATGCAAAGGAATATGAATTCTCCATATTGTTATTGTGCAAGTCTTTACAGCCAGCACCTAATGTAATAACGTATGTCTGTTCCGCCTGCAGTGAGTCTTCGGGGCGGATCCTCAGAGTCCGCCCGCGCCACTTCAGCCGGGGCGGCCGGTCCAGGGCCGGGGAGATGAACAGAGCCTCCTCCACAGTGGCGCGATTCATGCCCTCGCTGAAGGTGACGGACAGCTCCACCTGGCCGGAAACTCCAGTGCTGCCGGCCGGCGGGTGATGCCATTCCACGGCCGGTGCGGTCTGGTCCTGGGGACCTCCGGGGGGCGGCTCCATCTGGGCGCAGCTCCATAGGAGCAGGCCGGCCATCACCGGACCGATCCATCTCATGGGCGATGCTCCCCATCTTCCGGCTGGTGCTGCTGCAGCTTGCGTTGAATGTTTTGATCGCCGGGATTCAACTCCAGAGCTCTTCGCCAACGGTCACGGGCCTGCTCGATCCGCCCCTCCTGCTGGTACAGGTCGCCCAGATGCTCGTGAATGACCGCCTGATCCGGAGAGCGCTGGGCGGCCTCGAGGAGGTACCGCTCTGCCAGATCGGTCTGCCCCAGGCGGAAGTAGACCCAGCCCAGGCTGTCCAGATAATACGCATTCTCGGGATCAAGCTGCACGGCTCTCTCGAGCAGATCCCTGGCCCGGGGAAGCTGCACGCCGGCGTCGGCCAGCATATATCCGAGATAATTCATGGCCCAGTGATCATCGGGGCGCTGGTTCAGCAATTCTCCGAATCCATCGACGGCTTTCTGAAAATAACCGGCTCGCTCATAACTGTTCGCCAGATCGCGCAGAATGCCGATATTGGCCCGATCCAGGGATGTGGCTTTCTCCAGATCGCCGACGGCCAGTTGATACTTTTCCATCCGCAGGTGGCAAGCGCCCAGCAGATGCCACAGCCGGGGATCGTCCGAGACGCTGAGCACGCTGCGTTCCAGAACATCTTCGGCGCCCTCAAGATCGTCCATCTGGAGATGAGAGATTCCCAGGCTGATCCATCCCTCGGTCAGTTCCCGGTCCAGGGCAATAGCCCGGCTGAATTGCTCCATGGCGGCATCCGTCTCCCCCAGCCCGGCCAGGGATCGGCCCAGATAGAGGTGAACGACCGGATCATCGGGTGAAAGGATAGCCAACCTGTCGAAAATATCCCTGGCCTGGCCGTATTGCTCGGTGTGATACAGCAGCAGGGCCAGGTGTCTCAGGGACGTCTGGTCGGAAGAATCGGCCTCCGTCAGGAAGCGATACTGCTCCAGGGCCTCCTCAGGACGGTCCAGGCGAACGAGCAATTCCGCCAGATACCGTCTCAGGGCGGGCTGCTGCGGGAACCACTCGATGGCCGTCCGATAGGTGGCCACGGCCTGCTGCGATTGCCCCAGGAGCTCGTAGGTACGCGCCACTCCCCTGTGCCCCTCCGTCAGATCCTCACGGATCTCCAGGGCCTGGAGGTACTCCTTCTGGGCCTGGCGATACTGCTTCATCCGGATAAAGTTGTCCCCCCGGTGCAGGCGCATGTTCTCGGGACGTTTCACCAGGGGCAGGAGCATCTGGTAATGCTCGTTGGCCCGGGCGTAGTCCTCCTGCCATTCGTAGAGGGCGGCCAGCTGTTTGTGGGTCGGAATATGGTCTGGGTCCAGCCGGAGGATCCGCTGAAAGGTCTTTTCCGCTTCCAGCGGCCGTCGTAACTGCATGTAACAGGTGCCCAGAAGCAGATAGGCCTGGACCGAGGCGGGCGCCTGCTGAACCGTTTGCTCCAGAATGCCGGCCGCCTCCTTCCAGCCGCCCAGCTGTCCCATCACCCGGGCGGCGGCCAGGCGCGGTTCGAGTGACCCGGGATCGTATTTCAGGGCCAGGAGATATTCATCCAGGGCCTGCCTGGGGCGGCCCTGCAGCTCCAGAAGATCGCCTCTGGCGAAATACCAGTAAGCCTGCCAGGGAACCTCCGGAACCGGATCGGCCTTCCGGGGTGCGGCCGCACAGCCGGCCGCCAGGCAAACCGCCAGAAAAATGGATATTGCCGTTAAGCAGTGGTACCAACGCATCATCGCATCCAGAAAGAGGATAGTCTGGAAACTAAACTAATCACCAAGGGATTGAAAAACAAGAGAAAAGATATGAAAAAAGCCCATCCGGCCGTAAACACGGCCGGATGGGCTCAAACCCGGTGACCATCCTCCCGCAGGGAGACGCATCTCTCAGCGGTACTTTATTTTGATCTTTCCCCAGGTGGCCGGATCGACCGCGGTGAAACCGGCGTACACCTCGATGGGGCCGTGAAAGATCTCCGAGCCCTCCATGTCCACCTGCCGCAGCTTATAAAAATAGGTACGCCCGGAAATGATATCGGCATCACGGTAGACATAATCATGCGGTTCGGTCGTGGAACCCTGCCCGGCGATGAGATCCGATACCGGATGGTAGGCGCCGGCCCTCTGCGGGCCTCGCCAGACGTAGAAACCCAGGTTATCCACCTCGGATTCAGTATGCCACAGGAGTTCGATGGTTCCATCCAGGTAGGAACCGGTGAAAGAGCTCAGCTCCACCGGCAGGGATGAATCGGTGTTCGGCAGGCCGGGCGTGCCCCAGTCACCGGCGCCGTAATTGACCACTCCTTCGATGACCCAGCGGCTGCCTTCATCGTTATCGCCCGGCGGACCCAGCCAGGCCATGGAAGCGCCGGCCGGATCGGGCCACAGGGGACCGCCGTCATAATTGATCCGGTCGATCTCGATGCCGTCCTCCTCCAGGACGATCTCGTCATCGCTGTTGGACAGGGTCAAGCTGGAATACTCGTAGTCGCAGGCATAGCCGCCATTGGTCATCTGGTCGGCATTATTGCCCAGGACCAGGTAGCCTCTGGCCGGTATGATCAATGGCCCGCCGTGGTCGATGGCGTGCAGATTGGCGGCGTCGTCCCGGATCACCCAGCCGTTGATGTCGATATCATGACCGGTGTCGTTATACAGCTCGAACCACTCCCCCTGGCTGTCGCCCACGGCCACGGGGTCCTGCATCACCTCGTTGATGATCACGTCTCCCGGATTGGCCGCCTGGACGATGCTGGCGCCGAATCCCAAGCCAAGGACGATCAGGATGCCGGTCGTCGTCTTCATGCCTTGACTCCTTTCGTTCGATGTTGCCGGGAGGCCCGTATCGGGCCATCCCATCCCGATGATCGCTGAAGGCTGCTGTGAGGCGTTCACAAAACCATGATGGTCACCTCCCGGAAAGATGGTCACGGGCCGTTTCAATACAAGAACCATGCCAGGGCCTTCGGCCGCCGTATCTTTCGTTCATCCTCCTGTTCTTGAGGATGTTTATCAGGGCGCCGGCTTGAGCCGGCCGGTTCGACAAAACCGGCATCTGAGACCGGTGTCCCCACCGCACGGAACCACGGCGCGAAAAGATGAGCCGGCGCCACAGATACCTGTGCCCCCGAAGTGACTCCGGTCTGTATCCGCAGGGGGCAGAAATGAGCCCGGAAAAGAAAAACGCCGCGGTCCCTACCGCGACGTTTCCAACGACCTCGATGAAGAGTTTTTCTAGACGAAAAGTGGTCTAGACGAAGAGTTCTATAGATGAAGAATTTTATAGCCCTTCTCATTAACTCAGACGATGCTTCCTGATCTTCGATCAAACATCATAGTACAGGTTCATCTCGTAGGGATGCGGCCGCTGGCGGACCTCGTCCGCCTCCCGCATCTTCTCCGCGATCCAGACCTCCAGAAGGTCCTCGGAAAAAACATCTCCCTGGAGGAGAAACTCGTGATCCTCCGCCAGGGCTTCCAGCGATTCCTTCAGGGAGGTGGGCAGCCGCCGGATCTTGGCCTGTTCCGAAGGATCCAGCTTGAACACATCCACCTCAAAGGGGCCGAATCCGGCCTCCACCGGATCGATCTTTTTCCGGATTCCGTCCAGCCCGGCCAGCAGCATGGCGGCCATGGCCAGATAGGGGTTGCAGGTGGCATCCGGAGGACGAAACTCGATCCGTTTCTGATGAGGCCGGGTGGCATATTTGGGCACCCGGATGGCCGCGCTGCGGTTGGCTGCGGCGAAAAATAAATTGGTCGGAGCCTCGAATCCGGGCAACAGCCGCTTGAAGGAATTGGTGCTGGGATTGGTCAGGGCCAGCAGGGCCGGCCCATGGGTCAGCAGGCCGGCGACATAATACA
>CAZOYL010000116.1:0-3815 GCA_964584035.1 uncultured Gemmatimonadota bacterium
GTTTAAGGGTCGAGACAGATCCTGTGCGAATTTCGGAGAGGTGGCCGAGCCGGCTGAAGGCGGCACCCTGCTAAGGTGTTGTGGGTCTTAAGCCCACCGAGGGTTCGAATCCCTCCCTCTCCGCTTTTCTATGAAACCGCAGGCCTCGTTCTTTCTGCAGGATACCCTGTCGAGGGGTGGACATGATTTACGAAATCCGCAGGATTCAAGTGTGGTCGGTGATGAAGGTGGCCTTCGTCATCTTTGCCATCCTCGGTCTGATCATCGGGGTCTTCTATTTCATATTCTTTATGTTCATGGGGCAGATGATGGACCTGGGCCCGGCCGGCGATTTCGGCGGCATGGCCGGTTTCTTCGGCGGCGTCCTGGGCATCTTCGCCATCTTTTTCCTGGCCATTTTCTATGCCGTTTTCGGCTCCCTGATGACGGCCTTGTTCGCCGGCATATACAATCTTATGGCCAGGGGTTTCGGGGGCGTCGAGCTGCAGCTTGAGACCCAGCTCCCGGCAAGCCCGTCACCGCCGGCGATGCCGGCGGAGATGGAGTGAAGCGGGCATGGCGGAGAAGGTCAGAACTCGCATCGCCCCATCGCCGACCGGGGATCCCCATGTGGGGACCGCCTACCAGGCGCTGTTTAATTATGCCTTTGCCAAAGGGCGGGGCGGATCGTTCATCCTGCGCATCGAGGATACCGATCAGGCCCGGTCAGCCCGAGAATATGAACGAGCCATCCTCAGCTCTTTGAAATGGCTGGGTCTTCAATGGGACGAGGGTCCCGACGTCGGAGGGCCGTACGGGCCCTATCGCCAGAGTGAGCGGCTGGAGATCTATCGCCGGCACATAGACCGATTATTGCAGGACGGTCATGCTTACCGGTGTTTCTGTGACCGGGAGCGGCTGGAGCGTATCCGGTCGCGCCAGGGTGCGGAGACGGGCTACGACCGCCACTGCCGCCGCATCGAGCCGGATGAGTCGGACAGGCGGGCGGCCGGCGGCGAATCCTTCGTGGTCCGGATGAAGGTTCCCCTGGAGGGGGAGTGCCGGTTCAAGGATCTGCTGCGCGGCGAGATCCGCAAAGAGTGGGCCCTGGTGGACGATCAGATCATCCTCAAGTCCGACGGGTTTCCGACCTACCATCTGGCCGTCGTGGTCGATGACCATCTCATGGGCATCACCCACGTTATCCGGGGAGAGGAGTGGATCAACTCCGTTCCCAAGCACGTCAAGCTGTACGAGTTTCTGGGGTGGGAACAGCCCGTTTTCTGCCATCTGCCGCTGTTGCGAAACAAGGATAAATCCAAGCTTTCCAAGCGGAAGAACCCGACCTCCATCGAATACTATCGGCGCGCCGGCTTTCTGCCGGAGGCGCTGCTGAATTATCTCGGGCTGATGGGCTGGGCCATGCCCGAGGATCAGGAGAAGTTCTCCCTGGATCAGATGAGCCGGCAGCTGGAGCTGGACAGGATCTCTCTGGGGGGGCCGGTCTTTGACATCGATAAGATGCGCTGGCTCAACGGCCGATATATCAGGGAAGCGTACACGCCGGAAACGCTGCTGGACGAATTGGAAAAATGGGCCCTGAACCGCGACCGGATCGGCCGCATCGTGCCCCTGGTCCAGCCGCGCCTGGAGACCCTGGCCGACTGGGGACGGCTGACGGACGCCTTTTTCGTCGACCAGGTATCCGTGGATCCGCAGGATCTGCAGATGAAGGGGAAGACTCCCCCGGAACTGGCCGGTATTTTGCAGATACTGCTCTGGGAGCTGGAGCGAACAAAAGAATTTACCGCCGAAACGCTGGAACGGCTGTTTCGAGATCTGTCCGAAAAAATGGGTCTTAAGCTTCGCGATCTGACAGCCCCCTGCTTCGTGGCGCTCAGCGGGCGTGCGGTGTGGACGCCTCTGTTCGGATCGATGGAAATTCTGGGCTCCGACATGGTCCGGATGCGGCTCCGGAAGGCCATCGAGGTTTTGGGTGGGATCTCGGGCAAGAGGCTGAAGGCCCTGGAGAAGGAATATCGCGATCTTTTCGGACGATCGGGCTGATGGCCCCCGGAATGTTGCAGCAAGACTCTATAAAGGAAGAAGATAGATGACTGAGGCGACCGGGCCGGATACAGAAAAACAATCGGATTTCATCCGCGATATCATCGAGCAGGACAACGAAAAAGGCACCTATGGCGGACGTGTTCATACTCGATTCCCCCCGGAACCGAACGGCTACCTGCACATCGGGCATGCTAAAGCCATCTGCATCAGCTACGGCATCGCCGAAGATTACGGCGGATTGTACAATCTGCGCATGGACGACAGCAATCCGGCCAAGGAGAGCATGGAGTACGTTGAAGCCATGGTGAGGGATATTCACTGGCTGGGCTTCGACTGGGAGGATCGGCTCTACTTTGCTTCGGACTACTATGAGCAACTCTACGAATATGCCGTGCAGCTGATCAAGAAGGGCAAGGCCTATGTGGATGATCTCAGCGCCGAGGAGATCCGCCAGTATCGGGGCACGTTGACGGAGCCCGGCAGGGAAAGCCCCTGCCGTGACCGGTCGGCGGAGGAGAACCTGGATCTATTCCAGCGCATGAAAAATGGGGAATATCCCGACGGCAGCCGGGTGCTGCGGGCCAGGATCGACATGGCATCCGGAAATATAAACATGCGCGACCCGGTCATGTACCGGATACTGCGGGCCACGCACTACCGCACCGGCGACAAATGGTGTGTCTACCCGACATACGATTTCACCCACGGCCAATCGGACTCCATCGAGGCGATCACACACTCGCTCTGCGATCTGGGTTTTGAGAGCCATCGTCCGCTGTATGACTGGTTCCTGGACGAGCTGGGCATTCATCACCCGCGGCAAATCGAGTTCGCCCGCCTGAATCTGACCTACACCGTGCTGAGCAAAAGAAAACTCCTTCAGCTGGTGGAAGAGGGGCATGTTTCCGGTTGGGATGATCCCCGTATGCCGACCTTGAGCGGCTTACGACGTCGCGGCTACACGCCCGAGTCAATCCGGAATTTCTGCGATCGCATCGGTGTGGCCAAGCGGGACAGCCTGGTGGACATCGCCCTGCTGGAGCACTGCCTTCGGGAGCATCTGAACAAGATTGCGCAGCGGGTGATGGCCGTTCTCGATCCCCTGAAGGTCATCATCGATAACTATCCGGAGGGGGACATCGAACAGCTGGAGGCGGTCAACAATCCGGAGGATGAGTCTGCCGGAAGCCGCCCGATCCCTTTCTCCCGGGAGATCTATATCGAGCGGGAGGATTTTCGCGAGGACCCGCCCAAGAAGTTTTTCCGCCTGGCACCCGGGCGGGAGGTTCGCCTGAAGCACGCCTATTACGTCACCTGTCATGAGGTCGTGAAGGATCCCGGAACGGGCCAGGTCGTCGAGCTGCACTGTACCTACGACCCGGCTTCCCGCGGGGGGTGGACGGAGGACGGCCGCAAGGTGAAGGGGACCCTGCACTGGGTCTCGGCCGGTCAGGCGGTCGATGCCGAGGTTCGATTATACGAACACCTGTTCCTCAGGGAAGATCCTCTCGATGTGGAAGAGGGTGGAGATTTCAAGTCGTCGCTTCATCCCGACTCGCTGAAGATCTTGACCGGGTGTAAATTGGAGCCCTGCCTGGCCGAAGCCCGGCCCGGCGACCGCTTTCAGTTTCTCCGCCAGGGGTATTTCGCGGTCGACAGCGACTCGACGGAGCAGCATCCGCTGTTCAACCGGACCGTCTCCCTGCGGGACACCTGGGCGAAGATCGAGAAAAAAAACTGATATATTGGGGTGTCGTCCAACGGCA
>CAZOYL010000116.1:3825-8543 GCA_964584035.1 uncultured Gemmatimonadota bacterium
TTGGGAAAAGAGACTGTCATTCGCCGCCTCAAAAAAGGCGCACAAGTTATTCCTGGTTTGAAAGATTAAAGACTGGGGTGTCGTCCAACGGCAGGACACATGACTCTGGATCATGGTATCGGGGTTCGAATCCCTGCACCCCAGCTCATATGGCGCCATCGTCTAGGGGTCTAGGACACCGCCCTCTCAAGGCGGAGACACGGGTTCAATTCCCGTTGGCGCTACTCTCGCGCGCCCATAGCTCAACTGGATAGAGTACCTGACTACGGATCAGGGGGTTGGGGGTTCGAATCCCTCTGGGCGTGCCTGTTTTTATTGCGGAGCGGGGTCCGTGACCGAGGATGAACGATGGATGCAGCACGCCCTGGCCGAAGCCCGGTGCGCCTACGATGAGGACGAAGTGCCCGTAGGGGCCGTGGTGATCCGGGATGGCCGCATCATCGGCCGGGGTCATAACCGGACCGAGGCTCTGCAGGACCCCACCGCACACGCCGAGATTTTAGCCATCGGAGCGGCTGCCTCGGCGGTGAAATCCTGGCGGCTCGAGGGAGCCAGCATCTACGTGACCGTGGAACCCTGCTCCATGTGCGCCGGCGCCCTGGTGCTGTCCCGGATGAAACGCCTCGTCTTTGGAACGCGGGATCCCAAGACCGGCGCCTGCGGCTCCGTTCTCAATATCGTCCAGAACGCTCGTTTGAATCACCGTATCGAGATCACCGAGGGAGTTCTGGCCGGTGAAGCTTCCCGGCTTCTGCAGGCATTTTTCCGGCAATTGCGGCGCGGAGAACTCAAAGAGGGCCAAGGGCCGGAACCATCATCGTAATGGAGAGGTGCCGGAGCCTGGTTTATCGGGACGGTCTCGAAAACCGTTGTACCCTTTGGGTACCGAGGGTTCGAATCCCTCCCTCTCCGCTGGTCTCATCGGATCCTCGATCCCGGATCATGGATCTTACGATCTCGAATACCGGATCAGCCACCACATCTGCATGACGATCCACGATAAAAAGCACTCCGGAGAGATGACCGAGCTGGTCGAAGGTGCACGACTGGAAATCGTGTGAGGGGCCAAAACTCCTCCGAGGGTTCGAATCCCTCTCTCTCCGCTCCTGAGAGTACCATCTCTATTCGGACAACTTAATATATCGAACGCTCATGGAGGTCAAGAGCCTTGTTCATCCGCAGGCCTCCAGCACGCCTCAAGCCACAGAAGGTGCGGCGCATCACAGTGCGACGGGAGCACCCTCTGTGGCGTATTTATATGGCAATGCAGCGGATCAAGGAAGCGGTATGACGATGAATCCGGATGGTGCCATGACATCTGATATGAGCCCGCGAAGATTCATCTGGTCGGCGGGACGCCTGGTCGGGTTTCTGGTCTTTCTCTATCTTTTTCTGGTCAGCGTCAAGCTGCTGGGGACAGGGTTTCAGATGTTCGGAGGCGGGTTCGCCGAACAGCTGATCAGCTCCACATCAAATCCTTTCGTCGGCCTGTTCATCGGCATCCTGGCCACCAGCATCATCCAGAGCTCCTCGACCACGACCAGCACTGTGGTCGGCTTCGTGTCCGCCGGGGTTCTTACCATCGAGAATGCCGTCCCCATCATCATGGGAGCCAACATCGGCACCGCGGTAACCAGCACCATCGTCTCGCTGGGGCATGTAACCCGAAAGGAAGAATTTCGCCGGGCCATGGCCGCCGGCACGGTGCACGACTTTTTTAACCTTTTCACCGTGGTGATTCTTTTTCCCATTGAGCTGGCTACCGGTTTCCTGCGCCGGTCCGCCCAGGCGCTGACCTCATTTCTGGTCGGCACAGAGGGTTTGACCTTCGCCAGCCCGGTGAAAAAGGTCGTCGGCCCCGCCGTTCATCTTGTCGTCTCCACGGTCGAAAAGATCGCCGCCGGTCATGCCGCTCTGGTGGTGGCCATCCTGGGGATCCTGTTGCTGTTCTTCTCTTTGTATTTCATCGTCAGGTATGCCAAGAGAATGGCCCTGAAAAGGGCGGAGGTGGTTTTAGATAGGTTTATTGGTAAAAGCGGCATCGCCGGCATGGTGTTGGGGTGTGCGGTGACGGCCACGATCCAGAGCAGCTCGGTGACCACCTCGCTGATGGTACCCCTGGCCGGTGCGGGCATCGTTCGTCTGGAACAGATCTTTCCCATCACTCTGGGCGCAAATTTGGGCACCACCGTCACGGCATTGTTGGCTTCGCTGGCCGGGGACGTCAGGGGTTTGACCATCGCCCTGGTGCACCTTCTGTTCAATGTCTGCGGGATTTTACTTGTCTATCCGCTGCGGCCGATCAGGCGCATTCCCTTATTCCTGGCCACGCGGCTCGGCGATGCTGCCGCCAGGGCGAAGAGAAATGCTTTCTTCTTCATTATCGGTGTATTTTTTGTGTTGCCGACGTTGATGATATTCTTGAGTAAAGTATTCTAGGGGGTGTAGAATGTTCAAAAAACTCATCGGATCGCTGAGGCAACGGCCCCTCCTGAACCAAATGATCTCCGAGATGGAGCAGATGCTGGCCGAGGCGGTTCACATGTATCACCCTTCGGCAGAGGTGCTCACCGGAAAACGGCCGCTGACAGAGGAAACACATCGAATGATCTATCAGACCGATCGAAAGATCAACCAGCTACAAAGAAAGATTCGCAAACAGCTGGTGGAACATCTCATCGTCGCTCCGGGCTCAGATGTTCCCATCTGTCTGATACTCATGAGTATCACCAAGGATGCGGAGCGCGTGGGCGATCTGTGTAAAAATCTCCTGGAGGTGGCAGAGGATCTCGGTGGGCCGTTGGATGGGGAAAAATATGAAGGCCAATTCGGCCTCATCCTGAAGGAAACAGGGGAGCTCTTTCAGCCGACCGTGGAGGCGTTCAGGACATCGGATAAGCAACTGGGGCACGATGCTCTGGAGAAGGGCCGGCAAATGGCCAAGAAGTGTGATGCCGTCATCAAGGAGCTTATGCAGGATGACCTGCCCTGCAGAAAGGCCGTTCTGTTCACTTTGCTGGCCCGGCACCTGAAGAGAATCTGTGCGCATCTCTCCAATATTTCCTCCAGTGTGGTCATGCCGCTGCACAAGCTGGATTATTTCGATGAGAAGTGGGGGGATCCATATTGAAATCTCAGGGCAATAACATGGAATGAAGAGCCGTATTGATCTTAGCGAGGAGTTGTTGATGAAGGGTGAAAAATGTCAGCCTATCAAAATCCTCTTCGTCTGCATAGGCAATGCCGCCCGTAGCCAGATGGCCGAGGGATTCATGCGTAAGCTGGGAGGGGATCGCTTTCAGGTCTCCAGCGCCGGGCTGATGCCCCACTGGCGGGTGGACCCGCAGGCCATCGTGGCCATGCGGGCGATGGGCGTGGACATCTCCACCCGGGAGCCCAAGGGGCTGGAGGCGGTTGATATCGCCAGCCAGGATGTGGTCATCACGCTCTGCGCCGCATCCGATGATCTCTGCCCCTCCGGTTTTAAGGGAGAGCTGCGTCACTGGGGCATCGACGATCCCCACGACCGGCCCATGGAGATCTACCGGGCGGTGAGAGATGAGATCCGCGGGAAGGTGGAGCGGTTGGCGGAGGAGTTTGGAGGACACATGAAGAAGTGAAAATAACGAAGGAAAATGCTAATAAATAGACATGGAAGCATACCGTGATGCGGCTGGATTTGAGAAGTGAGAAGGCGCTGAGGAATTTTCATTGATATGATCATATGCCACCGCTGGTATGTTTCTAGAAAAAGCCCTCCTGAATCGCTCAGGAGGGCTTCGGCATATTGCCCCATAGGGGCTCAATATATTGAGCCCCTACGGTTGCGAATTATTAACTCCGTCAAATGATGAACCCCTACTTGATCAGCGCCATCTTCCGGACCTCGGTGAACGCTCCGGCCGTCAGGCGGCAGAAATAGATCCCGCTGGGCACCATCTGGCGGTCATCGTTGCGGCCGTTCCAGCTGACCTCATAGCTGCCGGCCTGGCGCTCTGCCTCGACCAGGCGGCGGACCAGCTGTCCGGTGATGTTGTAAACCTCGATCTTCACCGGACCGTCCTGGGCCAGGTCGAAGCGGATGGTGGTCTCGGGGTTGAAGGGATTGGGGTAATTCTGATGCAGCGCGTAGGCCCCGGGCACGGTGCCGTCCACCAGGGTCGGCTCCTGTACCGCGCTGCCGCTTCCGGGAACCACGTGGAAATTATAGTTGTTCATATGAGGCGGTCCCGGCGCCACCAGGTCGGCCGGCAGCTTGAGATACTTGACCGGGTTCTCCGTCCATGTGCCCTCCTGCGGAGCGGTCATGACCACACCGCCGGCGTCCTTGTCCTCGACGTAGAACACGTGCAGGGTGTCGTTGACCACACGGGCCAGAGAGGGATAATCCTCGTCCATGCAATTACCAGGGAAGGCGTTGACACTCGGGGTGTTGGTCAGGTTGGTGCCCTGTGACCAGTTCAGGCCGCCATCGGTGGATACCGAGCAGAACACCTCGCCGTTGCCGAATCCGTGGCTGGGAATGGGGCCGCCGGAAGTGTCGCCCTCGGGGTTCTTCAGGTAGACGCAATAGAGAAAGCCCGTCGCCGGATCGATGCCCAGGGAGGGTCGGTCCACGGTGCTGCGCCAGGCGCCGGCGCCGCGGTACTCGTTGGTCCCCGCGTCGGGATCGCCGACGTCGTACCATCCCTCGGCGACCACGGTGAGCGTATCGTACT
>CAZOYL010000117.1:0-8374 GCA_964584035.1 uncultured Gemmatimonadota bacterium
CTGGAGGAGCGTTCCCGGAAATTCGATCTCGATCTTTCCTACACCGAGTACAGCCCCACCCTGCGGGTCGACAATGGCTACCTGCCGCAGAACAACCGTCGGGAAGTCAGCTTCTTCGCCGGCTATACCTTCTACTTTGAGAACCACGTGATCTTCAACAGCATCTATCCGTACATCACCCCGGGCCTGGTCTGGAACGCCGACGGCCTGCGGAAGGACGGCTGGATGCGGCTGGAGTGCGAACTGCAGATGAAGGGACAGACCTCGATGCATTCCTGCCTGATGCGGAGCTCCGAACGGCTGGCCGGCATCAAATTCGACGACATCTGGCGGGCGCACTTATGCTGGAACAGTAAGTTCAGCGACATGCTGGGAGTGAACGGTTCGGTCAACTTCGGACACCTCATCGCCCGCAATGAAGATCCTCCCGTGATGGGCAAAGAACAATACCACAATCTGGGGTTGAGTTTCAAGCCCCTGGCCTGCATGCGCATCGAGCCCGAGATCATGTACGACAGGAGCGTCCAACGGGACACCGGCGAGAAACTCTTCGAGGGCTTCATCACCCGAACGCGCCTGCAGTATCAGTTCAATCGCGAGCTGTCTCTGCGGCTGGTGGTCCAATACGACGATTTCGACAAAACCTGGGATGTCGATCCCCTGCTGACCTACCGGCTGAGCCCCTTTTCGCTGTTTTATATCGGCACCACCTACGATTACGAACAACTGGATGCTGAGGAAAAAGGGAGCCGATACTGGAAGTTGAGGTCCCGCCAATTCTTTCTCAAGCTGCAGTACCTGTTTCAGATGTAACAGACCACATATCCCTTCATACTTTTCGGTTGACTTCCGCCTCGTCGAATCGTTTCTTATCGGCACAGGCGAAGGTCAACCTTTTTTTGTGAGGTGGAACCATGAAAAGCGCTCCTGTTCTCATGGCCCTGACCATTGTTATGCTTTTTGGCTGCGTTTCACAGGCCCGGGCACACTGTGAGATCCCCTGCGGCATCTACGGCGACGAGATCAGATTTTTTCTTCTCGAGGAGCACGTCGCCACCATCGAAAAATCGATGACTATGATCACAGAGCTCTCCCGGGAGGCGGATCAGAATTACAACCAGCTGGTTCGCTGGATCGACAACAAGGAGACACACGCACAATATTTCCAGGACATCATATCCGGATACTTTATGACCCAGCGAGTGAAACCGGTAGAGCCCCGGGATGAACACTACCAGGACTATCTGGAGAAGATCACCCTGTTGCACAAGCTGCTCATCGGGGCCATGAGGGCCAAGCAGACCACCGACCCGGAGGCCGCCAAAGAGCTGACCTCCCTTCTGAGCCGCTTCCGGACGGCCTATTACGGCGCCGAGCCGGGCGAGCACCGACAGCCTCCGGAAAGCCATCAGGATCACTGAGGTTCCGAATCCGCCGGCCGGCGGCCATCCGATAGAGACACCTCTTTGCAGGAGATATCCCATGTTAGACAAATTACAACAGCTTAAGACCCGCCTGATGGAGATCGACGACCTGCATGGCGCGGCGTCCCTGTTATACTGGGATCAGGCCACCTACATGCCGCCGGAGGGGGCTGAGGCCCGGGGACGGCAGATCGCCACACTGGAACGGCTGGCCCATGAGAAGTTCACCGATGCGGCCGTCGGAAAGCTGCTCGACGAGCTCAGACCTCACCAGGAAGGATTGCCCTACGATCACCCCGAGGCCGCCCTCATTCGGGTCACCCGGCGCCAGTACGAAAGAGAGGTCAAGGTGCCCCCGGCCTTCACCGCGGAGCTCTCCAGGCACCTGACCGGTTCCTACGAGGCCTGGGTCAAGGCTCGGCCGGCGAATGACTTCTCCATCGTACAGCCCTTTCTGGAAAAGACATTGGAGCTGAGCCGCCGGCTGGCCAATTTCTTCCCCGGATATGAGCACATCGCCGATCCTCTGATCAATTATGAGGATGAGGGCATGAAGGCCTCCACCCTCCGGGCGCTCTTCAAGAAACTCCGCGAACAGTTGGTGCCCACCGTGGAAGCCATCACCTCTCAGCCGCCGGCCGACGACGCCTGCCTGCGGCAATATTTCCCCGAGGCTCAGCAGCTGGCCGTCGGCCGGGAGATCATCGAGCGCTTCGGCTACCAGTTCAGCCGCGGCCGCCAGGATAAAACACCCCACCCGTTCATGACCCAGTTCTCCCTGGGCGATGTGCGCATCACCACCCGGGTCGATGAGCATAATCTGGGGGAGGCCCTGTACGGCGCCATGCACGAGGCCGGCCACGCGCTCTATGGCCAGGGCATCAACCGGGAGTTCGAGGGCACGCCCCTGGCCGACGGCTGCTCGGCCGGGGCCCACGAGGCCCAGTCCAGGCTGTGGGAGAACCGCGTGGGGCGCAGCCGGGAATTCTGCCAGTTCCTCTTCCCCCGGCTCCGGGAGGTGTTCCCCGACCAGCTGAAGTCCGTATCTGCGGACACCTTCTATCGAGCTGTCAACAAGGTGGAGCGCTCCCTGATCCGCACGGCGGCCGACGAGGTAACCTATAACCTGCACGTTCTGATCCGCTTCGAGTTGGAGCTGAAACTTCTGGAAGGTACTCTGTCCATAGCCGACCTCCCGGAGGCCTGGAGAGAGCGATATCGGACAGACCTGGGGGTCGCCCCCGGCGACGACCGCGACGGCGTCATGCAGGACATGCACTGGTACGGCGCCACCATCGGCGGTAAATTCCAGGGGTATACCCTGGGCAACATCATGGGCGCTCAGTTCTATGCCACCGCCCTGAAGGCCCATCCGGAGATAACCGAGGAAATCTCCCGGGGGAAATTCGATACCCTGCTCATCTGGCTGCAGAAGAATATCTACCAGTACGGGAACGCCTTCACGCCCGATGAGCTGATTCAGCGGGTCACCGGCGGCCCGTTGAGCATTGAGCCCTACATTACTTACATAGGTGAGAAGTTCGGTGAGATCTATTCGCTGTGATGGGTGAGAAAATCGAAGAGCGAATCCAAGAGGAGTTTATCATGAAAGTCTTCTCCCTGATCCTGTTGATCACCGCCCTCACCGTCCCGGCCGCCCATGTGGAGGCCAAACCGGTGGAGGAATATATCCACGAGGCCGACGGGCACCTGCAGTCGGGTTATCTCGCCGAGGCAGTCAGCACCATGACACAAGCCCTCCAGGAGCATCCCGGCAGTCTGGAGGCCCATTCCTATTTAGGTCTCTACCTGGGCATGCAGGCCGGACAGACCGAGGACATGACCGCGGCCATGGAACTGGTCAACCGGTCTTTCGAGATGCTGGACCGTGCCGTCGAGATGGATGACCGCAACCTGCTGGCCCGATTTCACCGCGGCCTCATGGGGATCAGCGTGCCGGAGTTCTTCGGCCGTCTCGACCAGAGCATCGCCGATCTGGAATTCTTTATCGATGAGCATCAGAAATCGCCCCAGGCGGCTCCCCGGGACCAGCTGGTCAAGGCCTACGACCTGCTGGCCCAGGGCTACCGGACGCGAGGGGATCTGAAACAGGCCCGCGGGGCGTACGAACAGGTCATCGATCTGGCCCCGGGCTCTGAGCTGGCCGCATCGGCCGAGGCCGGCATCGACGATCTCTCCGATCGCATGAATCCGAAGACCGCTGCCCAGTCTATCGAAACGGAGCCAAACGCCGGCATTCAGGAGCTGCAGGAGAAGATCGCCGGGAATCCGGATGATCCTTCCCTTCACATTCAACTCGGATACGTTTATCTGCAGGATGCACAGTACGATCCTGCCCGGGAGGCCTTCCAAGCCGCCCTGGCACTGGACGAGACCAGCCGGGCCGCACACAGGGGATTGATCAGCACCATCATGGAGGAGGCCTCCCGGGGATATGATCGGCGCATCTACGACAACACCCATCTGCGCACCAACCTGGCCTTCGAGATGGTCCGGGCGCTGGACCGCGCCGTCGCCGCCCTTCCCAAGGACCCGGAGCTGCGCCTGTGGCGGGGCATGGCCGACGTGCAGATGCCCTTCTTCGTGCAGAAACTCGACCAGGGCATCGCCGACCTGGAGATGATCATCAACGGCCAGGCCTCCGATTCCCTCCAGGCCGAGGCGCTGTACTGGCTGGGCCGGGGCTATCAGAAAAAGGCCACTGCTGCCTGGATCCGGGTGGTCAAAGAACATGCCGGTGCGCCGGCGGCCGAGATGGTCTTCGACCAGATGCATCCGGACATCTGGCGCCCGAACATATCCGATCTGAGAAAACCCCTGGTGACCATCGACTTCGTCCTTGGATTCCGGGACGAGCTGGCCCCCCAGACGGCGGTATGGATCGAGGAAACCGATGGCCGATTCGTCAAGACGATCTACGTTTCGGGATTCGCCGGCTATATCCGCGAACGACAGATCACCCTGCCAGTCTGGGGAGCGGTGTCCGAGTTCGCGGACGCCGATGCGGTCACCGGAGCCAGCATCGACGTGGGCCATCACATCTTCACCTGGGATCTGTCGGATCGCGACGGGAACACCGTCGCGCCGGGATCCTACACGGTCAAGGTGGAGGTCTCCCATTGGCCCAGCAATCTCTATCAACTGGCCCAGGCCGACATCGATATCGGCAAGAAACAAAGCCGGACGGTGGCCGAGGAGGGCCATTTCATTCCCTATCTGGAGATCAATTATCATCCCCAATAACCCGTGTGCCCGAAGCGTACCAAAAGGAGCTCGACCATGGACACCATGACCGCTTATTGCGGCCTCGCCTGCGGCCAGTGCCCCGCCTATCTGGCCACCCTCAAGGATGATGATGCCGAGAGAGCCCGCGTGGCCGAGATGTGGTCCAAGGAATTCGGGGTTGACCTCAAACCAGCCGACATCAACTGCCAAGGCTGCACAACCGATGCCGACGCCGACCAGCTGTTCAGCCATTGCCGGGTCTGTGACATCCGCGCCTGCGCCCGCGACCGGAGCCTGGACAGCTGCGCCCGCTGTGACGATTACGGCTGTGAGAAGCTGGCCAAGATCCTCGATATGGTGCCGGCAGCCAGAGAAGCCCTGGAGCAGATCCGCGCCGCCGGAGCCTCTTGATTGAGCTTTCCAAACAGGAGCCCGAAAAATAAAGGCGCCGTTCTGATACAGGGGCCGGTCGGCAAAACGCTGCTCAAGCTTTCCTGGCCCATGCTGATGGGCATTATCGGGATGGTCCTGTTCAACCTGGCCGATACCTTCTTCGTGTCCCGGCTGGGCACCGAGCAGCTGGCTGCTCTCAGCTTCACCTTTCCGGTGGTGCTGGTCATCGCCAGCCTGGCTATGGGCCTGGGCACGGGCGCGAGCGCCGTCATCTCACTGGCCATCGGCGAGGGGGATCAGCACAAGGTACAGCGCCTGACCACCGACAGCCTGCTCCTGGCACTGCTGGTGGTGGTCCTGTTCGTCATCCTGGGGCTGCTGACCATCGATCCCCTCTTCCATCTGCTGGGCGCCGCCCCCGAAGTCATGCCCCTGATCAAAGAGTATATGACCATCTGGTATTTCGGGATGATCTTCGTGGTGTTTCCCATGGTCGGTAACAATGCCATCCGGGCCACGGGAGACACCAAGACCCCAGCTGCCATCATGCTGCTGGCGGTAGTGATCAACTTCATCCTGGATCCCCTGCTGATCTTCGGCATTGGTCCCTTCCCCCGTCTCGAACTGGCCGGCGCGGCCATCACCACGGTGTCGGCTCGAAGCATAACCATGCTGGTGGCTCTTTATGTGCTGGCTCACCGCGAGAGAATGCTCACCGCTGTGCGGCCCACATGGTCTCAGCTGCTGGCCTCCTGGAGGAAGGTGCTCTATATCGGGCTGCCCACGGCCGGCACCCGGATGATCGTCCCCCTGACCACGGGGATCATCACCGGCATTCTGGCCAGACACGGGATCGCCCCTGTGGCCGGATACGGTGTGGCCTCACGCATCGAATTTTTCTCCATGGCCGTGCTCAGAGCGCTCTCGGTGGTGTTAGGACCCTTTGTGGGCCAGAACCTGGGAGCCAATAAGATTCATCGGGTGATCTCCGGGATCCGCTATGCGAAAAGGTTCTCTCTGGCCTGGGGAGTGGCCCTGTATCTTCTGCTGGCGCTTTTTGCTCCGTTTATTGCCTCGATCTTCAGTAAAAATCCTGAGGTGAAGTCCGTCATCGTGCTGTATCTCCGCATCGTGCCCCTGGGTTATGGAATGCAGGGCATTGTCATGCTATCCGCGGCGTCCATGAACGTGCTGAATAAACCGCTGCAGGCGGCCGGGATCGCTGCCGCGCAGATCTTTCTGCTCTACATTCCTCTGGCTTACCTGGCCTCTCAGTTCTATGGCCCGGCGGGCATCTTCGCCGCTCTGGTTTTCTGCTATATCGCCGCCGGTCTGGCGGCTCACCTGCTGCTGAATCGATACCTGGCCGAGAAAAGAACTCTCCTGACGAACGCAGGAGAATAAGAATTGTCATGTCTCGAAAGCTGATCGCGACGGTCATCCTCTGGCTGCTGACGGCCGCCCCGCTTTCCGCCCAGATCGGGCTGGATCCGCTGTGGTACCTGGTTCGGGGCGGGGCGAACAGCGACGAGTCCTGGTGGGCCGATGTCGACTCGGAGGGCAATATCTATTGGGCCACCCACCAGACGTACCCCGGGCCACTGGCCGACATAGTCCTTTATAAGCTGGCCCCCGACGGATCGGAGATCTGGAGCCGGCGCTGGGGAGATTTCTGGAACGAGCAGGCCTATGTGGTGGCCGTGGCGGAGCCGCATGTCCTGGTGGGCGGCACGAAATGGACGGGAATATGGACCAACTCCTGCGACATGGCCCTGGCCTGCTGGACCACCGAGGGAGATTCGCTGTGGGATTTCACCTGGGATGGCGGATATGGATATGAAGAGCTGGACGGTCTGGTCGTTGATGGCGACACCATCTATGTGTCCGGATGGACCACCGGAGAGTCGACCGGCAATGATCTGGCGGTGCTCAAATTGAATCTGGCCGGTCAGCTCGTCGACAGCTGCATCTGGGGCACGCCCAACTGGGACGAGGCCAATGGCCAGATCGTCGTCGTCGGCCAGAACGTATACGTAGCCGGGCGATATGACTCTCAAACTGAGCTCATCGGAGGCGATGCCGTTCTGGTGGCTTTTGATAAACACACCCTGGAGTATGCCTGGCACCGAACCTGGGGCGGGGACGATTTCGACGACGCCTTCGGCATGATCGGGGACGGGGAGTATCTGTATGTGGTCGGCCTGAGTCTCAGCTTCGGGGGATCGCACATCTTCCTGTTGAAATATGATCTCGACGGCAACCTTCTCTGGGATACGCTGTGGGGTGGAACCGGAGCCGAAAGCGCCCGGAGCCTGGCCGTCACCGAGGATGGGGATGTTCTCGTAGCCGGTAAGACGACGGCCTACGGCCAGGGACAGCACGACATCGTCCTGCTGCGATACGCTCCCGGCGATTCCCTGCTGTGGTTCCAGACCTGGGGCGGCCCGGAGATCGAGACCGCCCACGGGATCGTCATCGACGGCCAGCATGCCTACATCGCCGGTGAAACATTCAGTTTCGGCCAGGGGAAGAACGACGCCCTGCTGATCAAGGCGACCATCGAGGGCCAGTTTCCGGCGACCTCCGTGGTTGAAAAGGACCGGCCGCCGGTTCGCCCGGCAGCCTTCCGGCTGGAGCAGAATTATCCCAATCCCTTCAATGCCGGCACCATGATACCGTTCACCCTGTCCCGCCGGATCCGCGTATCCCTGAAAATTTTCGACATCCTGGGGCGGGAGGTGGCCTGTCTGGCGGACGACGAGTTTGCCGCCGGAGCACACCGGGTCCCCTTCTGCTCCGACCGGCTGGCCAGCGGCATCTACCTGTGCCGCCTGGAGACGGCAGGTTTTTCCCAAACCAGAAAACTGCTCCTGTTGCGCTAGATCGAATAAGTCAATGGGCGATTACCACAGCGAAAAGTTGTCGGCCGAGCATCTCAGGAGGGCCTATAACATCGCGCCGCCGAGAGTCCGGCAATACCTCCGTGCCGATATCGACCATGTGGTCGAGCAGATCCACCCCGGTGAGACCGTTCTGGAGCTGGGCGGCGGATATGGCCGGGCGCTGGGACCGATCAGCCGGAAGGCCGGGGGTCTTTCGATCTGGTGGCCTGTGTGCAGAACGGCATCTCCGCCTTTCACGTCGACCAGCGGTTGCTCATCCGGGAGAGCGTCCGGGTGGCCCGGCCCGATCCTTTCCGAGACCTTTTGTCGGTTGAGGAAAGCCTGGCCGGAGATACGAATGAGCGGTTTTTTTCTTGACAATAAATAGAACGCTTGTTATATTACTTTTGTTGTCTAACTATTGTTATG
>CAZOYL010000118.1:0-8371 GCA_964584035.1 uncultured Gemmatimonadota bacterium
GTCACGCTCAACCCCGGAGGCGTGGCGCGCCTGGACCTCACCCTGCGGTGATCTGCCGCTGAAATCTCAACCGGCATTTGACCTCCCGTCGCCGGCCCCCGGCTTCAACCCCTCCCTCCCCCCCTCCCATTCAGAATTGACTGTTGACACCCCCCCGGTCGAGGCCTATCTTTCATAACCACTCAGAGAGAGATTCCACCCCATACCGAACGATCATGGTGATAACGCTTTTCGTCCATTCAAAAGGGTCCTGGCGAAGAGCCGCTCTGCTCGGGGCGGCGCTCCTGCCGATCCTCCGGGTCTCAGCGATGGCCGGCGCCGGCCGGGCCGACGAAAGCGCGACCAGCGGGACGAGCACGGCCTGGTCCAAACTGGCCTCGGCCGGCGGCCGGGCCGGGCTGTTCATCGCCGGGGGAATCGCCAGGGGCGATTATCGGGGGTACGGCCTGAGAGACTTTCTTCCCCTGGAGCAGGTCTTTGTCCCGGAAGTCGCTCTGCCCCCGGAACAGCATCCCTCCCTGCTGTTCTGTGCTCACGATACCGACCGCATCCGCCAAAGGATCCACCATGAGCCCTATGCCCAATGGTGGGAAACGATCCGGCGAAAAGCCCAGGCCAGCCTCTCGGTGAATCTGGCCGATCCCGGCCTGGCCGAAATGGATCGCGCCCGAGCCGTGAAAAGCTGCGCCTTCGCCTGGCTGATCACCGGGCAGGGAGTCTATCTTCAGAAGGCTCGACAGGGCCTTATGCACATCTCCCCACCCTCGGCCGTGACCACACCGGAGGGCGGGCAGCCCGACCAGGGATGGGGCGACTGGATCCGGGCCTCTTTCCTCATGCCCATGTACTGTGTGGCCTACGATCTGACGGCCCGGGACCTCTCTGTTCAGGACCGCCGGGTTATCGCCGGTCTCATCGCGGCCGAGGCGGATCAGCTGCATCGCAACCTCATCTTCTCCCCTCCTAATAACCATAAGACGATCATGGCCGCGGCGATCGGCACCGCCGCGCTGACCATCCCGGACCATGACCGGGAGAAAACAGGGGCCTGGCTGGAAGCCGCCATGTTCAATCTCCGCAGCGGCCTGGCTCAGATCGACCGGGACGGCTCCTATCGCGAGGGCGTGTTCTATGCCGGTTATGCCTCCCAGCTGCTGTTCCCGTTCCTCTTTTATCTGAAACAGACCACCGCGACCGACCTGTTCTGTCACCGCCGGGTGGAGGATCTGACGGGCTGGTTTCTGCGAATCGCTCAACCCGACGGGAGCATTCCACTGTTCGACGATGCCTGGCAGGAACGGCACCTGTTCCTGCCGCTGCTGGTCGGCCAGAGTCCGCTGGGCGGGGTGGCCCGTTGGCGATACGAACAGCTGCCCCGGCGAGCCAGCGGACGGTTCAACGAGGTGGAGTTCATCTGCGCCTACGACGATCGTGTGCCGGTTCAGCCTCCGCCGTGGGAGCGTACCGCTTTTTTCCCCGAGGGCGGAATGGCCGTGCTGGGAGACGGCTGGTCTCCGGAAGGTCTTTACCTGCTGCTGCTGGGAGAAAACCGGCAGGCGCTGTCCAGCGGGCACGAACATATCGATCCCGGCCATCTGGTGCTCCACGCCTTCGGCCAGGAGCTGATCACCGATCCGGCAGCCGGCCCCCGGGGCCGGGAGAGCGAGGACCGCAGCTGGTACCTGTCGGGGGAGGCCCATAACATGCTGCTGGTGGACGGTCAGGGGCCGGTCAATCACCCCTTCTCCGACGACCGGCTGGGCGGCGACCTGATGCATTGCTTTTCCGGACCCTCTCTGAGCGGAGCGGCGGTGCGAACCCGTTACGGCGGCGCGCAGATCCAGCGCAGCGTCTTCTTTCTCGGAGAGCAATACTTTTTGCTTTTTGATCAGCTGCGATCCGCCCGACCTCACCGCTATGAACTGGTTCTCCATGGTCTGGGCCAGGCCGGGCTGGAGGCCCCTGACCGGATCTCCTGGACCTCCGGGGAAACCTCCCTGCAGGTGCAGATGCTCGGACCGGACACGGATCCGCCGGAGCTGTCCCTGCGGACCGGCCAGCACTCGCCGCAGTTCATGCACACGCAATCCCATACTTACTTGCGGGCCGGCCGATCCCGGCGAAAGAGCGCCCGCTTCACCACCCTGCTGCTGCCCCAGAAAAGCGATCGATCCGGGCTGGAGATCATCCAGGTGCCGGTCTCGGCACAGGGACGGTCGCGCGCCTGGGAGGTTCGGGGTGAGGGTCCGGGGGAGATCCGCCACACCATCCTGACCACCGATGGATCGCCCGCCGTCTCAGGCGGGATATCCTCCGACGGTCTGGTCAGCGTGACGTCGATCGATGCGCTCGGGGAAAGGGAGTTTTTCCTGGCCGCTGAGGCGACCTTTTATGAGCATCTCGGGGACACCTGCCTGATCAGCAATCGCCCGGTGACCATCGGCCTGATCACCCGGGTCGACCATTGGAGCGGCTATCTGGACGCCGGCCAGGACTCGGTCACCCTCAGGCTGGAGACCGGCTTCGATCCCGGAGAGGTCCGCTTCTGCCGCTATGACCATCCATACCGCTACCATTCGGGCACGGTGATCGTGCGGCTGGCGGGCTCGGGCCTTCTGGAGCTGGGCCACGGCCCGGCGATCATCCGGATACCCGAGGAAAACCGTGATCGTTATCCCTTTCTGGAACGGGCGGCCGATCAGGAAGAGCCCGGAGCCCGATGGGAGGAGCTGACCGCCGAGCAGCGGCTGTTGGCCGAACAGCAGGCCCTGGATCTGGCCGCCGATCAGCTTACCCCGGCCGTGAGAGACCTCAGCGACCGGATGGGGCTGGGGCCAGAGGGGCTGGAACGGACGCTGGGCATGATCACCGGTCTGGCCGATAAGGCCTATGATCCCAAGCACTGGGCCCGCCTCAACCTTCCCGAACAGCTCCAGGGCAGCACCGAGGTCTCAAGGGGCGAGATGTTTTATTGCCAGAGGGGGGCGATCACGGCCGAAGGTCTTCGGATGGAACAGCTGCGGGGAGGCCTCCTCACCCGGGACGGCGCCAGCCTGACGGCCGGCTATGAGGCCCCCTATTCCGATGCGGCCCATGGCCTCGTGGAATACCGGGATTCGCGACTCTCCGTCACGGCCGCCCGGGAGCAGACGCCGCAGCGGCAGAGCAGCCGGCTTTCGCTCTTTCATCATCCCCGGGATGTCCTCTGGGGTCTTCAGGGCCGGGTCGATGACGGCTGGGAGGCGTATGGATTGGACCTGCTCTTTCGCGGTCCGGCTCTGACCGTGGAACTCTCCGAACAGATAGAATCTCAGGGCCGCCGGGCCAGACGGCTGTTCTGGGCTCGTCACGGCCGCCGCTTTTCGCCCCGGCTGGAGTGGCAGGATCAGGACGGACCGGCGCCGGGGAAACTTCTGGCCGGCTGGAGCAGCCTTCCGGCCGACGGCTGGTCATGGGAAATGGATGCCCGTCTGGAGGAAGATGACGGGCTCCTGAAGATGGGTCAGCTGATCAGCCTGATGACGGCCCGGGGATCCTCAGGGACCGGAGAGTGGAACAGCACATTCCAGGACGATACCGGCAACTGGGCCGGCTGGGTCAAGCTCCACGGTCAGCAGGGCGACACCCGCTGGACCCTGAGCGGTCAGTACCGGCGGCGGCATCATCCTTTTCTTGTCCAGGATCGGCTGTTCCTGTGGCGCGACTGGGGGCGCTGGATGAGCCTGGGCGGCGGCCTTTCGCACCGGCTGGTCGGTTCAGGGGACGATCCTGTCCGGGGGACCATGACCATGCAGCTGGGGTCTCCGGGCGGGATGCGCTGGCATGTCAAGCTGGAGGGCGATGCTCGTCGGGGAGATCGAATCGACTGGGGGGTCGGACTGGACCATGAAGGACGGTCTCGCTGGGGCGGTCAATGGAGCCGGCGGTGGTCCGAGGAAGGCCGGAGAAGCTCCGCCGTAATCCTTCATGGAGCCGTCATGAATTCACGGGGAAGCGGGCTGCGGGGAAAGCTGGAGGTGCAGATGTGCTCCTCCTCCGATGTGTCGGCTTATCGTATCGAGATCCAGCAGATGGGCCCGGCCTGCAGTCCCGGCCTGCTGTTTTCCAAGCAGCCGCTGGTGGGCGTGCGCAACGACGGTTTTATCCGCTTTCGCTTTTAGACATCCCGGCTATAGAGGTTCCGCCGGCGATTTTGCCGCCCTGATGCTCCGGCCGGGAGGCGCTCCTGACCAGGATCTTGACAATCTCCGGACGCCTCCCTGCCGAACGGCCGATGCGCCGGTCGAACAACCAGATGCCGGCATAGATGGCCGCCATGACGGCCAGTCCGACGAGCACCGCCCAGACCTGTTGACCGGTGAGCTTCTGTCCCAGGAATACGCCCAGGAGAAAGCCCAGCAGCGGAACGAGATAGAGCAGGAAGACGGCCGTCAGGGTGGAGCGTCCGCTGACCCGAATGAGGACCTCATCTCCAACGGCGGCGCCGAGATGGTTCCAGGCCTCCACCTCCATCTCGCGCTTGCCGGCGCTCAGATGACAGACGCCCCTGGCGGAGCAACTGCGGCAGGTGCCCCGGACCTGGATGGATACCTGCGCCGTGCGGTCTCCGACCCGGATCACGGTTCCCGTTTCTTCCATGTTCGCCTTTCTGAAAACACCCGCCGGACGAAAACAGAGGGCACCGTGAGAGCCCCCTGATGCGGGGAAACTCAACGGTGCCCTGTTACGGACGATGCCGCCCGGCACTACATCTTGGCCAGATTCATTTCCAGCTCAGAGCCCTGAACACAGTAATATCCGTTTTTCAGATCCATCATCTTGTACACCGGGCACTCATGACAGATGCAGCCTCTCCGCTCGGTGATCTTGTCGCTCTTGCCCACCAGTGGATGGCAGAATCCCAGCTGCGTCTCTCCCTCCACATAGGACGGGCATTTGGCGCAGATACAGCCCTCTTTAACCTGAGGGAGCTTCTCCTCCAGCTCCTTCATCCTGGCCGCCACTTCGGCCTCGGACAGACCCATCTTTTCCATCATCTGCTTCTTGATCATATCCATCCGCGACAGAGTCGATTCCGGTGGCGGCGCGGCCTCCTCAACCGCCTGCTGCTCTTTCTTCCCGCACCCAAACAGCCCGCAACAGGCCATTCCGGCTCCGCTCAGAAGCATGCTGGATTTAACGATAAAATCTCTACGCTTCATGCCTCCCTCCTTTCCAGATACCTGCGGGCGCCTTGCTCCGATGCCCTGAGGTCCTGCGGAACGAACGTTCAGCCCTCCAAAGGCACTGCTAAAGTACCCCTGGAGGCCTTTGATGTCAAGGATTTTTTCATTAAAGAGGATTTTTATTGTCTTGCGGTCATTTGGGCGCTATGTTCATCATAATAATGATGACACGCTTCAAGCTGAAGAGAAAGAGAGCCCGATGAGCAGGTTACCAACCGCCCTGACCATCGCCGGGTCCGATTCCGGCGGCGGTGCCGGTATTCAGGCAGACCTGAAGACCTTCACCGCCTTCGGCGTGTACGGGATGACGGTCATTACCTCCGTGACGGCCCAGAACACGATGGGGGTGCTGGCCATCCACGATCTGCCGGCGCCCTTCGTATCCCGGCAGCTGGAGGCGGTCCTGAGCGATCTCCCGGTCGATGCCGCCAAGACCGGAATGCTCTCCAATGCCGGCATCATCCGGGCGGTGGCCGAACAGCTCCGCGGACGGATCGTGAAACATCTGGTCGTGGATCCGGTGATGGTGGCCAAAAGCGGACATCTTCTGCTGCAGAAGGAGGCCCTCACCGCTCTCCGGGATATGCTATTCCCCCTGGCCACGGTCATCACCCCCAACATTCCCGAGGCCGAGGTTATCACCGGCTTGAAGATCATCCATCCGGATGGCATGCGCCGGGCAGCGGAAAAGATCCGCGATCTGGGACCGCCGCATGTGCTCATCAAGGGGGGTCATCTTGAGGGTCGGGCCGTCGATATTTTCTATGACGGCAAGGAATTCACCGAACTGCCGGCCGACCGAATCCGGACCCGTCAGACGCACGGGACCGGGTGCACGCTCTCGGCAGCCATCGCCGCCGTGCTGGCCAGAGGACTGGCGGTATCGGAGGCCGTGCTCGCAGCTAAAGATTTCATCACCCGGGCCATCCGGTCAGCACCCGGCCTGGGGCACGGACACGGGCCGTTGAATCATTTTGTGAAGCCGAACCTCAAGGGTATTGGAGAGGAAGAGCCTCATTCAGACTCCCCACCCGGTAACCCTCCAGATCGAGAGCGACATAGAGATAACCGATCCTCTTGAGAGCCGGCACGATCCTCCGCCGATCCGTCAGCAGCTTCTCCAGGTTCTCCCGATCCACCTCGATGCGCGCCAGTCGTCCATGATGGCGAACGCGAACCCGGTCATAGCCCAGGCCGATCAGTTTTTCCTCGGCCCGTTCGACCATCTTGAGATGTTCTCTTTTCAGCTCCGTCCCATACGGTATCCGGGAGGCCAAACAGGCCATGGCCGGGCGATCCCAGTCGTTTAATCCCCTCCGGCGGCTGAGCCTGCGGATCTGCTCCTTGGTGAATCCAGCCTCCTGCAAGGGACTGCGAATACCCAGCTGGCGAAGGGCTTCCGCCCCCGGCCGGTAATCGTCGAGATCATCCCGGTTGGAGCCGTCCACGACCGCGTGAAGACCTTCCCGGCCGGCAATCCCCAGCAGAACTTCAAAAAGACCCCTCTTACAGTAGTAACATCTCCGGGAATCATTGCGCAAAAACCGGCCGTCATCGAATTCCCGGCTGCGGATGACCCGATGTCGAACGCCCAACTCTTTCGCCAGCCGTCGGGCCTGGGCCACCTCCCGCCGGGGATGTACAGGCGATGCCGCGGTCACCGCCAGAACGCGGTCACCCAAAACCTGACGGGCCGTGGATAAAAGAAACGTGCTGTCAACTCCGCCCGAAAAGGCCACCAGCACGCTTCCCAATTCTTTCAGAATGTCATCCAGACGCTGTTGTTCTTGTTCCATCGCTCCGGTGACTTCATCGATCAGATGTACTGCAGCATCCGGTCCAGAGCCCCGCGGGCTCGCCGGGCCACATCCTCCGGAATGGAGATATCAAACTGATCCTTTTGCAGAGCCCGAAGCACATCTTCCAGGCCGATCTTCTTCATGTTGACACAGATCATGCTATGGCCCACGGAAAAGAATTTTTTTCCCGGATTCTCCTTCTGCAGGCGATAGATCAGCCCCATCTCGGTTCCGATGATGAAGCTCTCGGCGTCCGAGCGTCGCGCGGCCAGCAGCATGCCGTCGGTGCTGAGTACCTCATCGGCCAGATCGACCACCTCGGGGCGGCATTCCGGATGCACCAGAACCACCGCCCGGGGATGAGCTTCACGGACCCGTTGGAGATCTTCAGCCTTGATGCGGTGGTGCACCGAGCAGCAGCCTTTCCATAAAATAATATGCTTTTCGGTGAACCGGGAAACATAATGTCCCAGGTTCTGATCGGGGACGAAAATGATGTCCTCGGCCTCCACACCCTGGACCACCTGCAGCGCATTCGAGGAGGTGCAACAGACATCGCTTTCTGCCTTGACCTCGGCCGAGGAATTAACATAGCAGACCACGGCGGCTCGGGGATGTTGCTTCTTGAGCGAGCGCAGCTGCTCTGCGGTTATGGTATCGGCCAATGGACAGCCGGCGTCCAGACGAGGCAACAGAACCGTCTTTTGGGGGGAAAGGATCTTGGCGCTCTCGGCCATGAACCGAACGCCACAGAAAACGATGACGTCGGCATCGACCCGGGATGCTTTCCGGCTGAGCATGAGAGAATCACCGAGATCGTCGGCCAAATCCTGAATCTCACCGGGTTGATAGTTATGGGCCAGGATTACGGCCCTTTTTTTCTCTTTCCAATCCGATATCTGGCTGAGCATCTCCTGATCGGTCATCGAATTGATCGGCTCCCGTTTGAAAAATTGGTCGGCCCGGGATAGATGTCATCTGCCTGCGCAGATTCACGACGGGCACTTGCCGTTGGCCCGGCGGCACAGCTCGCCGAGCGTCTGATGCTCCAGACAATGCAGCATCTGCCGGCTCAGCTCCATCCAAAACTTGCGCATGTCGCAGGTCCGAGACCGTTTGCACTTTCTTCCGGGAGGGTTATCGGTGCAGAAAACAGGCGTCAAGGGTCCCTCCACGGCTTTTAAAATATCGTACATGTTGATTTTAAAAGCATTCTTGGCCAGCAAATAGCCCCCTCCGGGTCCCCGAACGCTGCGGATCAAGCCGGCCCGGCGAAGTTTGAGGAACAGCTGTTCCAGATATTTCTCGGAGATGTCCTGCCGCGCCGATATCTCCCGAAGAGGAACC
>CAZOYL010000119.1:0-8300 GCA_964584035.1 uncultured Gemmatimonadota bacterium
CGGCTCCCATCGATTTCAGGATCCCGATATCCTTGGTCTTTTCCATGACCACCATGATGAGGGTGCTGACGATATTGAAGGTGGCCACGATGACGATCAGGCTGAGCACCACGAACATGCCCCATTTTTCCAGCGTCATCCAGGAAAACAGGTTTTTATTCATGTGCATCCAGTCGATGGTGTAGTATGGATAACCCAGGCGCTCGCCGATAGCTTTTGCCACGGCTCCGGCCCGGTAGAGATCATCGGTCTTCACCTGGATGCCGGTGACACGGTCGCCCATCTCAAAGAGTTTCTGTGCAGCCGATATGGAAATGTACGCCAGAGCCGAATCGTATTCGTACATGCCCGTCTCAAAGATCCCCGTCACACGGAATTGTGCCGCCCGGGGAACCATCCAGGTGCCCATCTCCTGGGTGTCTCGAAGGCTCAGCAGGGTGATCCGCTGATCCAGCGTGGCGCCCAAAGCCTCGGCCAGCGAAGCCCCCAGGATGATGCCGGGCAGCGACGAGGGGCCCTGGCCGGCGGCCGGTTCCAGATCCAGCGTACCGTGAACGATATTATTCTCCAGATCGGTTACCCGCAGTTCCAGGACCGGATCAATGCCCCGAACCAGGATGCCGTCGCTACGGTATGGAGAACGAATGGCCGCCTTGTAATAAATGAAGGGTGCTGCGGCCACGACGTGATCGACCTCCTCAATGACGGGAAAGATATCCTGATAGTCCTTCATGCCCTCATCGTGAAAGGCCAGCACATTGACATGCGCGGTGGTACCCACGATACGTGTGCGCACCTCGCTCTCGAAGCCGCTCATCACCGCCAGCACGATGATCAGCGCTGCCACACCGACAAATACGCCGCCCACCGAGAACAGGGTGATGACCGAGATAAATTTCACCTTGCGCTTGGAACGCAGATATCTGCGGGCGATGAATAACTCATAGGACATAGGATTTATTCCCAGGCATTCAAGGATTTTCAGCCCGCATGTGCGGGAAAAAGATCACATCCCGAATGGAAGGTACATCGGCCAGCAGCATCACCAGGCGATCCACACCCATTCCCAGGCCTCCTGTGGGCGGCATGCCGTATTCCATGGCCGTGAGGTAGTCTTCATCCACCACACGATCCTCTTCGCCTTCTGCCCTGGCTCGTTGGGTCTGCCGCTCCAAGCGCTGCCGCTGATCGATGGGATCGTTCAACTCGGAGAAGGCATTGACCAGCTCACGCCCGGATACATAAAGCTCGAACCGCTCCACCAGGCCCGGATCATTCCGGTGGCGCTTGGCCAGCGGTGACAGCTCGACGGGATAATCGATCACGAAGGTGGGATCAATGAGCTCAGGCTCCACCAGGGCATCAAACAGCGATTCCCACATCCGTCCGCGCCCCCCGCCGGGCTTGACCTCCACATCGCGCCGCTCCATTAGTTCTCGCAGCCGGCCTTCCTCCCAATGGGATATGTCCGACCCGATGCGCTGGGCCAGGGCTTCGAAGAACGGAATTCGCCTCCATGGCGGCGATAGGTCGACGGCCGCATCTCCGTGCTGAATCTGCAACGTGCCCCGGGTATGCTCGGCCACCTGGGCAATCATCTCCTCGGTCAGTTTCATCATGTCGCCGTAATCGGCATAGGCCTGATACAGCTCCAGCATGGTAAACTCGGGGTTATGATTTCGATCGATGCCCTCATTACGAAAATCCTTGGAAAGCTCATAGACCCGGTCGAATCCGCCCACGATCAGCCGCTTGAGGTAAAGTTCATCGGCGATCCGCAAGTACAGCTTCAATCCCAGGGCTTTATGATGGGTTACGAACGGTTCGGCCGAAGCGCCTCCATAGATGGGCTGCAGAACGGGCGTTTCCACCTCCAAAAAACCCCGGTCGTCCAGGAATCGACGCAGCGCCGAGATCACCTCGGAACGCAGCAGAAAAGTCCTGCGGACATCATCGTTGACGATCAGATCCACGTAGCGATGACGATACCTCAGCTCTTTATCCCTGAGACCGTGCCACTTTTCCGGGAGATCCCGAAGGGCTTTGGCCAGCAGTGTGAATCCCTGGACATGAATAGTCGTCTCGCCTGTCCTGGTCTGAAAAACCGGACCCCACAGGCCGATGATATCGCCGACATCCAAGAGCCCGAAGGTGTCAAAAGCATCCTCACCCAACTCGTCACGGCGCAAATAGATCTGAATTTTGTCGGTGGCATCCATGATATGGCCGAAGCAGGTTTTCCCATGCCCCCGTCTGGACATCAACCGTCCGGCCAGCCGAGCGATCTCCCCGGAGGCCGTCAGCCGGCCGGCATCCGACAGGACATCCCGGGACAGGTGAGTTCGAGAAAAATGGTGCGGAAACGGTTCCAGACCCTTTTCACGCAGCATCTCCAATTTTTCCAGACGTCTGTGGCGCTGGTCTCTGGTTTCTTCCACAGGATCCTTTCCTTGCTTTCGAGCCATTGGAGTCTATCAATCGAGACCTGTCAACTAAAACCTCTAAAAAAATATAACCCCCATCCCAGAGGGTGTCAAGGGAAAAGGCCCCGCGGCTGAATGGCCAGGGACCTGTTTCTCTCTCAGGACGCCTGACCGGCGGTGAGAACGGCCTGGATAAAATTATCCAGTTCCCCATCCAGAACCGCCTGGGCATTTCCCGTTTCCTCACTGGTCCGATGGTCTTTAACCATCGTGTAGGGATGCAGCACGTAGGATCGAATCTGACTGCCCCATTCGATCTTTTTCTTCTCCTCCTCCAGCTTCTCCATCTTGTTTCTCTGCTGCTCAAGATAATGCTGGTAGAGACGGGCTCTTAAAACCTTGAGGGCATTTTCGCGATTTCGATGCTGGGAGCGCTCCGCCTGGCATTGAACCACGATTCCGGTGGGCTCGTGGGTAATGCGAACGGCCGAATCGGTCTTATTGACATGCTGACCGCCGGCTCCGCTGGCTCGAAAGGTATCGATCCGAAGATCGTTGGGATCGATCTCGACCTCGATCGAATCGTCCACCTCGGGATAGACGAAGACCGAGGCGAACGAGGTGTGCCGCCTCTTATTCGCATCGAAGGGAGAGATCCGGACGAGCCGGTGAACGCCATTCTCGGTCTTCAAATACCCGTTGGCATACTCTCCCTGCACCTCCAGGGTGGCGCTCTTGATGCCGGCCTCCTCACCCGGCTGCAGATCCAGAATCCGGGCTGCATACCCCCGGCGCTCGGACCATCGCAGATACATACGCATTAGCATCTGGGCCCAATCCTGAGCCTCTGTGCCGCCGGCTCCGGAGTGAATGGCCACGATGGCATCCTTGCGGTCATCGGGATCGCCCAGGATCACCTGCAGCTCCATATCGGCGACCCCCTTCTCCAGGGTCCCCAGCTCCTCCTCGATCCCCTTCAGAATGGCCCCATCATCGATCTCCCCCTCGGCCAGCTGGATCAGCTCCCCCAAATCCTGAAGCTGCCGGTCAAGCCCCGTCCACAGATCGACCGACCGCTTGAGGAACTTCATTCGCTCCACGGTCTTCCGGGCCGCTTCGGCGTCATCCCAGAAACCGGGTTGGGACATCTTCGACTCCAGCCCGGAAACCTCTTTCTGTTTGGCCTCCAGGTCAAAGATACTCCCTGATTTTATTCAATTTCTCTCTGCATTCCTGAAGCCTGAGATCGAGTTCGTCCAGCATGTTGCCTCCCTTGTTCTCCAATCAGTGTGACCATTTCGGCGCAGGGTTCCAGGGAAGCCGTCATCCCCTGCGGCGCGGCGATTCCGCGATCGACCGCAGACCAGACCCTTTCCCAGCGCAGAAACAGCTTATGTCCGATGACGACGGCAGCCATTCCGAGCAGAGCACCGGCGATGGCATCGACGGCGTAATGATAGCGGCAGTAGGTGGTCGAGACGGCCAGCCCCAGCACGAAAGGCAGTAACAGCCAGAACACCCTGCGCTGATACCGGTAGCTGGAGAGCAGAGTGGCGAAGGCCACGGTCACATGGGAACTGGGAAAGGCTCCCCCGTAGATGCCCCCGAATCCCTGGACCCAGCCCAGGATGCCGAGCAACCATCCCCCCTGCAGTGGACCGACCTGCAGTTGCGCCAGCGTGACCCGGGGACTAACCGCGGGAAAGATCAGAAAACCGATAAACGACAGATAGAAGGCCAAGGAGATGTTGAACATCAGGCCGTCGAACGCCCGCCGTTTTTTCCGCAGGTAAAGCGGCAGAGCAGCCGCCGGGATGAGAAAATAATAGAACAGATAGAAGATCACCATCAGCTCGGTGAGTGCCGGTGTCGCCACCCGCTCGAACCAGACCGTGGGATGAACGCCGAACAGGGCATGATCCAATCGGATCAGCCAGGTATTGGCCCAGAAGGGAAAGATGATGTTGACCAGGTCGTTCATCTCGGCGAACAAAGGCGGAAATATCGCCACCGGATACCAATGCCTCACCAGGCCGAGCCAGCCGCCGTTGCCTTCCGCCATCCGGATCATTCCCAGAATGATCAGCACCGCGCCCAAATGAACCAGCACATACCAGCCCCATCCGTCGATCCCCTCGTGGAAGAACAGTATCACGAAGCTGAGCAGCAGAAGATAGATCACGGTTGACAGATCGACCGGCCGCAGAAGAGCCCGGAGTGTCATCTTATTCGACGGCAGGGTCAAGAGAGAGACCTCCTGTCATCGTTCATGTTCAGGGAATTAGAAAACCTCGTCAGCCCGGCACGACTTTCAGAAAGCGCTTTTTTCCGATTTTTAGCAGAATCTCTTCGGTAATATCCAGCTCCAGGCTCTCGTCGGTGATCTTCTCGTCGCCGATTTTCACTCCCCCCTGGGCGACCAGCCGCCGCGCCTGTCCATTGGTCGCGGCCATGCCGGCCGAGACCAGGAGCTTGACGATCCAGACGGGCCGATCCCCGGCGGGCACGACATATTCCGGGATATCATCGGGCAATCCGCGCTGACCTGGCTGAAAGACCCTTTTAAACTCCTCCTCTGCCGCCATGGCCGTATCGTGATCATAATACCGGGTGATGATCTCCCGGGCCAGACGCATCTTCAGATCCCGGGGATTGACCTTCTGGCCCCGCATGCTGTGCTCCATGGCTCCCAGTTCCTCGGCGGGCACCCCGGTCAGCAGGCGAAAATACGGCACGATGAGGTCATCGGATATGGACATCGTCTTGCCGTATATCTCTCTGGCGGGCTCGCAGATGCCGATGTAATTTCCCAGGCTCTTGCTCATCTTCTCGACTCCGTCGGTTCCCACCAGCAGAGGCATGGTGATGACCACCTGCGGTTCCTGACCGTATTCCCTCTGGATCTCACGACCTACCAGCAGGTTGAAGATCTGATCCGTTCCCCCCAGCTCTACATCGGCCCGCAGAGCGACCGAATCGTAACCCTGCACCAGGGGATAGAGAAATTCCAGCACGCTGATGGGCCGGTTATTCTTAAAACGATCGGCGAAATCGTCGCGCTCCAGCAGCCGCGCCACGGTATACCGGGAGGCCAGCTCTAGAACATCAGCGAACATCATCGGCTGGCACCATTGACTGTTGAACGCGATCCGGGTTTTCCGGGGGTCAAGAATTTTGTAGATCTGCTCCTTATAGGTCTCGGCGTTGCGCAGCACTTCCTCACGAGTCATCTGCCGGCGGGATTCCAGTTTCCCGCTGGGGTCGCCGATCATGCCGGTGAAATCGCCGATCAAAAAGATCACTTCATGTCCCAGATCTTGAAACTGCTTCAGCTTGTTGATCGTCACCGTATGTCCGAGATGGATATCCGGAGCGGTGGGATCGAAACCCTGCTTAATGCGCAGGGGTGTGCCGGTCTTGACCGATCGTTCCAGTTTGGTGATCAACTCGTCCTCTGGAATGATCTGCTCTGTCCCTCGTCTGATGACCTCCAGTTGGGCCTCGACATCTTGCATTCCTGTCCTCCTGTTCCCCTGAGCTCGGATCGATATCTCAACTGGATTCTTGAAATAATATGTCCTCAGGGCCGTTCTGGCAAGTGGAAAATGGCCTCATGCTCATGAAAGCGTATTCGTCCCTTGACATCCAGAGACAAATTTCCTATACTGGATCGACATCAAACCGTCCCTTTCCAGAAAAGATGAGGCTCTATGAAGATGAGGCTGTCCATGCCGCGCGAGAAGTCCATAGCCTCCGGAAAATCATGGTGGCGACTGGCCAAGATGGCCCTGTTGCTGTACCTGGTTGTCATCATCGTGCTGGCTCTGACGCTCACCGTGGTCTGGTTTTCCTATCGCTCGTCTCTGCCCTCTCTGAGCCAGCTGGAACATTACGAGCCCAGCCTGATCACCCGGATCTATTCCGATGATGGCCAGATCTTAAAGGAATTCTATAAAGAACGCAGAATCCTGGTGCCTCTGGACAAAATGTCACCATACCTGGTGGATGCTCTGATCTCCACCGAAGATCGTAAGTTTTACCGGCACTGGGGCGTGGATCTCCACCGCCTGGGCGGCGCCCTATGGGCCGACCTGAAGGCGCTGCGGTACGCCGAGGGGGCCAGCACCATCACTCAGCAGCTGGCCCGGATGCTCTTTCTCAGCCGGGAAAAGATCCTGACCAGAAAGATCAAAGAATGGATGACGGCCATTCATATCGAAGGGAGATATTCCAAAGACCAGATTTTAGAGATGTATCTCAATCACTACTACTTCGGTCAGGGCTCCTACGGCGTGCAGGCAGCTTCCGAGACCTTTTTCGACAAAGATGTCGGGCAGCTGACACTGGGGGAATCTGCCCTTCTGATCGGCCTCCTGGGAGCGCCGTACCGCTATGATCCCCTGGAGCATCCCGAGCTGGCCCTGAAGCGTCGCAACATCGTGCTGCGGGCCATGGAGGATTACGGCACCATCACGGCGGAGGAGGCAGCCGCAGCCATCGAGGAACCTCTCCACCTCAATCCCCGATCGCGCCAGGGCGGTCTGGCTCCGTATTTCGTAGAGGAGGTCCGCCAATACCTGGAGGACATCTACGGCATTCACTCACTCTATCAGGGGGGGCTGTCGGTCTTCACCACCCTGAATGCCGGCCATCAGGCCCTGGCCGAGGAAGCCATTTCCATCCGGATGAAGGAACTGCAGACCACGATCGATGCTCAAGCCGCCAAAAAGGATAAACGCTATCTGGTGCCCTCCACCACCTCGGCGGGCAGGGATACGCTGGTGCCCAGAGAGCTCCAGGCCGCTCTGGTGGCCATCGAGCCGCAGACAGGGTACGTCAGGGCGATGGTCGGCGGCCGGGATTTCCGAACCACCAAATTTAATCATGCCACCCAGGCGCCGCGCCAGCCGGGCTCGGCCTTTAAACCCATTCTCTATGCCGCCGCCATCGATAACGGCTGGAAGACGACCGACATCATCTACGATGCGCCCATCGTTCTGCCAGCCATCGGCCGGCAGGAGGAATGGCGGCCTCAGAATTACGACCGCACCTTCCGCGGGCCGGTGACCCTCCGGGAGGCGCTGACCAAATCCATCAACCTGGTGGCCATCAAGCTGCTCCAGCGTATTTCCCCGGCCCAGGTCATCTTCTACGCGCAACGAATGGGCATAAAAACCCCGCTCGAGCCGGTCCCCTCTCTGGCCATCGGCACATCGGAGGTAAAACTTATCGAGCTGACGGCCGCCTATGGTGCCCTGGCAAACGGCGGCATCCGTTATGAGCCCATTCTCATTCGCCAGATCCTGGACCGTGATGGGAACATCGTAGAGGACAACAGCCCCTTCGAGGAGGAGGTCCTCAGCGCTTCTACCGCCTATGTGGTGACCAACCTGTTGCAGAGCGTCATGGACGACCCGGGCGGCACCGGCCGGGGTGCGCGGCTGAATGGATTCGTCCGGCCGGCTGCTGGAAAAACCGGCACGACCGATGAATACACCGATGCCTGGTTCATAGGATTTACGCCTCAACTGGTCTGCGGAGTCTGGGTGGGATTCTCCGAAGGCAAGATCCCCATCGGGAAGAATCAGACCGGCGGCCGTGTGGCGCTACCCATCTGGACCGATTTTATGCTGTCTGCCCACAGAGATCTTCCGGTTGAGGACTTCTCGATCCCCGCGGGCGTGATCTTCCGGACCGTCTGCGAGGAAACCAAACTTCTGGCCACTCCCAACTGCCCGGTCACCCGGCGGGAAGTCTTCATCGAGGGTACCGAGCCGACAGAGAAATGTCCCCTGCGGCAGCATGGGCGGGACCGTGAGGAGGAACCGGAGCCCGGCATAGAAGGTCACTTTTTCTAGCGATAGGACGACTCGGCGG
>CAZOYL010000120.1:0-8158 GCA_964584035.1 uncultured Gemmatimonadota bacterium
ATCGTATAGAGCCACGAAGGCCCCGGTAATGGCCGCACTGCGGGTACCGCCGTCGGCCTGAAGGACATCACAGTCCACTATCACGGTTCGTTCCCCCAGCTGCTCCAGATCGATGACGGCCCGCAGGCTGCGCCCGATGAGGCGCTGGATCTCCATGGAGCGTCCGCCCGCCCGCCGGGCGGTCCGCTCCTGCGTGGCCCGCGGCAGCATGGCGTACTCGGCGGTGACCCACCCCTGACCCTGCCCCCGCAGGAAGGACGGTATCGTCTTCTCCACCGTGGCCGTGCACAGCACCTTGGTGTGACCCATCCTGATCAGGGCCGAGCCCTCGGCGTGGGGAAGATATCGCCGGGCAATGCGAACCGGCCGGAGCTGGTCCACCCCCCTCCCATCGGGGCGTTCGATCATTCGTTCGGCCTCTCAAGGTTATTGACCCGCACCACATGAGCCAGAGAACTGCCCAAAAAACGCTCTCCGACCTCTCCGAATCGACGGGGCAGATCGCTGACATAGAAATGGTGTTCCGGCGGCGAAGCCCCGGTGTTTCTGAGATGCTCACGGTCCAGTATCCTGCTCACCTCCGCGGCGGTGGCCGTGGCGGAATCGATCAGGACGACCTCCGGCCCCATGGTTCGGGCGATGACATCCTTCAACAGGGGATAATGGGTGCATCCCAGGACCAGGACATCCACCTGGCAACGGCGCAGATGCGACAGGTAACGTTCGGCCACCCGGGCGGTGACCGGATCGTCGATCCAGCCCTCCTCGGCCAGGGGCACGAACAGCGGGCAGCTCCGGGCGAAGATACGAATATTCTTGTCCAGATCCCGAATGGCCCGCTCATAGGCCCGGCTGGCGATGGTGCTGTCGGTTCCGATGACGCCCACCCGGCCGCTGCGGGTGGCCCCCACGGCGGCCCTGGCTCCAGGCTGAATGACGCCCTCGACGGGCATCGAGATGCTCTTCTTGAGTAGATCGAGGCTGTTGGAGGAGACGGTGTTGCAGGCCACCACGATGAACTTGACGCCCTGCTCTTCTAAAAACCGGGCATCCTCCAGAGCGAACTTTTGAATCGTCTCGTCCGATTTCGTACCGTAAGGAACCCGGGCAGTATCGCCGAAATAGACGATCGACTCTCCGGGAAGCTGCCGAAACAGCTCCCGCACCACCGTCAGGCCTCCGATTCCCGAGTCGAACACGCCGATGGGGTGATCACCCACGGCCTGATGATCTTTTCTGGCGGCCATCTAGAGCCTTTCGTATTTCTCCTTAAAGCTCCGCACGCTCTCGTAAAGCGCCTCGGCAATTTTTTGCCGGAACCAGCGCTTTTTCAACAGCCCTTCTTCCTCCGGATTGGATATAAAAGCCGTCTCCACCAGCACCGCCGGCATGTAAGCACCGTTGAGAACATAAAAGGGCGCCTGATTGATTCGCCGATTGGTGATGGACAGCTTGGAGTCAAGCTGTTCCTGGATGATGCTGGCCAGATATTCGCTCTCCTGATGAAATTCATTCTGAACCATATCATAGAGGATAAAATCCAGATCGCTCATGCCCTCCATGGAAGCCTCCGGCCGTTCGAAACGGAGCGCCGAGTTTTCCAGGATGGCGGCGGCCCGGCCGGCGTCGTTCTTGGCCTCGGCCAGGAAATAGGTCTCGAACCCGTTGGCTGATTGTTGTTTCGCAGCGTTGGCATGTACGCTGACAAACAGATCGGCGCCCTGGGAATTGGCCATTTTGGTTCGGCCGCTGAGAGAGATAAAGGTGTCATCCTCACGGGTCAGGATAACGTTCAGTCCCAGCCGGGAGTGTAACAGACTGGCCAGTCGTTTGCAGATGTCCAGGACCACTTCTTTTTCTTTCAGTCCTGAAGGACCGATCGCGCCGGGGTCCTTGCCCCCATGGCCGGGGTCGATGACGATGACATCCACGGGATTTTGAGCGCGTTCTGTTTCGAATCCCCGGGCCCGGATGAGGCCTTCGGAGGCATCCCAGGGAGAGTCGGATTCCGTCCGCAAGCTGAGCAGGATACGGTCCGGTTCCCTGTGCTGATAGGCCTTATAACTTATCGATTCTTCTTTGAGCTTGAGGGAGATCTGGGCACAGTCCGGAAACTGGTAGGCTCTGATCTCTTGAACGAGTCCCATCTGAATCAGCGAATTAAACTCGCCGGGGTTCAGATTGCCGCCGAACAGGCTCAAATGCAGCCAATTCGGGCGACTGGTGCTGATTTCAAAGTCCAATGGTTCCTTGAGCGTTACGGTCACCAGCGTACCGTTTGACTTGGGATCGACCTGTATCCGGCGAACATTCGTCTCCGTGAGATTCATTTGCAGCGTTCGATCGGCCTCGGTCCATCGCAGGTCGTCGGAGAGCAACGGGCCGAGAAGGGGGACGAAGTACTCCATGGGAACCAATAAACCGCCGATTCCGTAACGAACCGCGCGCGGCATCTGAAAACGCTCGTCGTCCACCACGACCACGGGATTACCGGCCGTGACCTTGACCTTGTGTTCCCCCAGGATCAGGACCATTTTCTTGGTCTCGGCCCGCCAGAATTGCCCCGAGCCCAACATAGCGGCCAGATCCTCCAGGGCCACATAGACGGCGCCATCGATGTTATCGGAACGCAGCGTCTGGGAAGCTTTTCCTTTCCCAAAATCGACCCGGATATCTCCCCCGGCTTGACCGGTCCAACAGAAGGTCAGCAAACAAGACGACCATACCCAAGAGATCAACCAAAGGGCCATGCCCATAGATGGAAAACGTCTCGCGATTTTCATAACGAGCTCACTTTCGTCCACCTCGATCTCGGCCCAGGACTCTGTCCTTCATGGCTCGCCGAATCGCCCGGTCCGTCTCACGCTTGTAAATATCTTCCCTGCGGTCATACTCCCGCTTGCCCCGTCCCAGGGCCAGCTCCACCTTGGCGATTCCCCCGGAGAAATAGAGACGCAGGGGAATCAGGGTGAGTCCCTTTTCGGTCGTCTGCCCGATCAGTCTCTTGATCTCACGTTTATGCACCAAGAGCTTGCGGGGCCTTCTGGGATCCGGATTGAAATGACCGCCCTGCTCATAGGGACTGATGTGCACATTAAAGAGAAAGAGCTCCCCGTGGTCCACCCGGGCATAGCTGTCGCGAAGATTCGCCTGCCCCTGGCGAAGTGATTTCACCTCACTGCCTCGCAGCTCGATGCCGGCTTCGATGGTCTCCAGAATGTGGTAGTCATGGCGAGCCTTGCGATTGGCTGCTATCATTTTGACCTTTCGATCCGATCCGGCCTTTCGATCCATTCCGCTTTTAGGAGCCGTTGCGGCACTTTTTACCGGCCCGGCCTGTCTTTGAACGCCCTGTCGGGCTTTTTTCCTGGTCATATTCAGTGGTTTGCCTGGGTTCTGTATGCATCCTGGTGATCACGGGAATCTGCCGTTGAGAACTCGGATAGTCTTGCCCAAAATAGTGCATTTAGCCAATTCGGGCAAGAAAAATCTTGACACATCGAGGACCAGAACCTATTTTATTAAGCACTCGATAAGAGGCCTTCATTCTTTCCTGCCGAAGTGGTGGAATTTGGTAGACGCGCTGCGTTCAGGGCGCAGTGGGCGTATGCCCGTGGGGGTTCGAGTCCCCCCTTCGGCATAGAAAAGCGCTCAGGCTGAAAAAGCCTGAGCGCTTTTCATTGACCCATTCTCGTCGTCCCTGATGCCGCTTTATTTAGCCGAATTCAATCTCATGTTCCCTCTTCCCCCCCCCCGATCCCTTCCTTGTTATTCCCCAAACACACAGAGGTTATTCCTGTTTTTCGACTTGGCTCGGTATAGCGCCTGATCGGCCCGCTTGATCAAATCCTCTTTGGACTGAGCATCCTTCGGATAGGTGGCCAATCCGACACTGACCGTGATGACACTCTCCTCTTCCTGGGAACCATCATATTTTGTTTGAGCCACCAGCGATCGCAAACGCTCTCCGATCGTTTTGGCCTCAAACTGATCCGTCTCCGGCAGGACGACCACGAATTCGTCTCCTCCATAACGGGCGATGAAATCACACCCCCGCACGGCCCGGGACATCACCCTGGCCAGTTTTCTGAGAGCCTCATCTCCGGCCGGATGACCATAGGCATCATTGTATCTCTTGAAATTGTCGATGTCGATCATCAACAAGGAGAGCTGATGACCATAGCGATGAGCCCTTTCCACCTCTGTCTTTAACAGTTGCTGGAAAAAAGTGTAATTATAGAGCTCGGTCAGCCCGTCGATGCGCGACATCTGTTTGTAGAGCTCCCCCTCTTCGGCCTTCTGACGCAGCCGGCTTCTTTCCAGCGTCTTCGCCACTACGATCTTGATCTGATCGAGATTGAATGGTTTGGTGATGTAATCAGCCGCACCTAACTTCATCGATTCCACCGCTGTTTCCGTAGAGGCATAACCCGTCATCACGATGACGTTTTGATTCGGGTCCCGGGCCTTGGCGACTCGGAGAACCTCCATTCCGTCCGTGCCGGGCATTTTTATGTCGGTGATGATCAGATCGAACTCCTCTCTGGTCATCAACTTTATAGCTTCCTCTCCCGATGCAACGGACGCCACCTGATATCCCTCATCGGTAAGGACGTCAATCAAAAAGCTGCGAACGATCTCCTCATCGTCCACTACCAACGTCTTCGTCTTTTCGACAATCGATGCCTGATCCGTGGGCTTTACGGATTCTTTCTGCGCAAGGGTTTTTTTATCTTTCCGCAAGGCCATTCTTCCTTTGTTTTTTTGTTGTGTATTCCGGAGAACTGACATCTCTATCTTGGCCGGTCAACCGGCAGGCGCACGGTGAACGTGGTTCCATGCCCGACCTTGCTGTTCACGCAGATGTCTCCGCCATGGTTTTTCACGATACGGTAACTTATGGACAACCCCAGACCGGTTCCCTCACCGATCCGACGGGTGGTGAAAAAGGGTTCAAAGATCTTGTCCCGATAATCCTTGGGAATACCGCATCCAGTATCTGTGAAGCGGATCTCTACCATCACCCCACGGTCTTCCGGCCGATGCCCTCTTCGAGTAGTGACTGTCAGACGCCCCCCTTCATCCATCGCCTTCTGGGCGTTGATCAGCAGGTTGACGAAAACCTGATACAGCTGGTTTCCGTCACCAATGATATCGGGTAATTGACGGCTGAAGTGTTTTCTCAATGTGATCCCGCCGCAAGCCAGGTTGTGCTCCATGAACTGCAGGCTTTCTGTCAGTGTCCGGTTGACGTTCATGGGTTGATAATGCAATGGTTCCGTCCTTGTAAAATTCAGCATATTTTGAACGATATCCTTGCAGCGCTGCGACTCTTTTTCGATATAGCCGAGATACCTTCTCAGATTGTCCATGATTTCATTCGATTCTGAATCCACTCTGATATGACCGAGCTTGCTGGCGGCGAACTGAGCATATCCGAGAATGCCGCCAATGGGATTGTTCAGCTCGTGAGCGATCCCGGCGGCCAGCTCCCCCACCGCTGCCATCCTCCCGGCCTGGACCACATCGGCCTGCGCGGCTTTGAGATCCTGATACGCTTTTTTCGATTTCTGGTAAAGCTTGGCATTCTCAATGGCCACGGCAGACTGAGATGCCACCGAAGTGACCAGGGAGATCACGCCGGGATCGAAGGTTCCAGGTTGAAAACTGTTGATGAAAATGAGTCCGATAACCGTTTTCTTAGACAAGATCGGAAAAGCTGCCAGAGCCTTCACACCGGCGATCCTGGTCGCTCGAGAACCGGCGCTTCGCGGATCTGCCTGGGTATCGGGTATATGCAGAAGTTTCCTGTTCCCGATCACCCATTCCGTCACTCCCCCCGGTCGTAACCGCCACTTAAGAGATCTCTGAAAGCTCTGTTTTAAACCATAAGAGGCATAATCCGTAAGTGTGTCGCTTTTTACATCATACAGCACGATGGAACATCCGTCCAGCCCGGTGATTTTGAGAATACTCCTGGCGCTATATCTCAGGACCTCTTTAAGATCTATGGAGGCGCTGATCTTGGTGCTGATCTTGTTGAGAATGATCTGTCTCTGCGCCCGCTCCTTTTTTTCTCTTTCCATCCGTTGCCGGGCGGTCACATCCCGGCCGACGGCGATGACATCGGTAACCCGCTGACCCCGGCGGCCGGTAGCTGAAAGAGAAAGTTCAATCTGCAGCTGTTCTCCTTTTTTTGTTTTTAAAGACATCAGGCCGCTGTAGCGATTGGAATTTTCCAGAACACCAAAGGCTTTTTGAATGAATTCTGAATAAGCCTGCCGAGAAGGAAACAGGCGAGCCGTGGTTCGACCCAGCAACTCCTTTCGTTTATATCCCAACAATTCTTCGGCTCGGCGGTTGCACCAGATGACCTGACGATCACTCAACACCAGGACGATCTCTCGAATGTCGTGCAGCAGGACCTCATAGAAACGTTTGGCATCCTTCAACTTCTTTTCGATGAAGAGCTTATCGGTGAGAAATTCGAAAATATCGATGGCCCCGGTGACTTCACCGGCATCATTTTTCAGGGGAACGATCTTTACGTTGACCACCTCGGGGCGACCATTGGTTTGAATGTCAATATGTTCCCATTCGACAGGATCGGTGGACTTCAGGAGATGGTCGAACGCCTCGCGCCATTGCCCGGCCGTTACCGGTTTGAGGAGTTCCCATATCTTTTTTCCGCAAATTCGATTCAACGGGAGATGCAGTTGCTTTCTCATGGCCGGATTGCAGGAGGTAATCCGGCCGTCCAGATTGACGGTCACGACGCCATGGGTGATACTCTGGATGATGTCTTGTGAAATCTTCTTCTCACTCCGTACCTTCTCCAGGGCAGCCCGCTTTTCGGTGACATCGCGTATCACTTCGATGACCGACACACTGCCGTCATCGTTATGTAACGGAGTAGCCACCAGCTCATAGCTGCGTCCGGATACATCCTCGGCCGTATACTCAAAGCGCCGCTTTCCTTTGTGAATAATCTCTCTGACAGAGCACTGAGGACAGGGACGCTGGCGTCCGATAAAGACCCGATAGCATTTCTTTCCGACACAGTCTCCGAACCGTTCGATCAGTGCTCGGTTCATGTATTCGATCTCATAGCGCCCGTTTTCGACCACCACGCCTTCGGACATCTCCGAGAGAATGGTCTCTACCCCGCTGCCCGAATAAGGGGCGTTCCCCCTGGGCAGACACCTGTTCAGGACTTGCTGCGCCATAACACGCTCGCTGCTTTGATTGAAATCTGACCGGAAGAGTGGTCGCCGGTAACGAGTCCGCCGGTAAAGAGTCCGCCGGTAAAGGTAGAGAACGGCATCGTTCCATCGGGACGGCCTGAGAAGTCCTCGGATGATGGCCACACAGCCCTTTGGAAGCCCTCTCAGCGGACTACTGGATACCCCGCAAATTCTGTTCCAATCCGTAAATCTTTGATCATTTAGGCTCGTCTATCTCAATCATGCCGACTCCCCGGTCCGGGTATAAAAAAACCCGGCCAAGTCTGACCGAGCGTTGCTCATTCACGGCACAAAGGGATGTTCCCCTATCCCCGATACATTTCATACATACACACTTCCCCCGATGAACTCCCGCAAAAGGGAATCCGGCGGAATACAAGCATCATCATCGACCTGCTCGATGGTGGATAGAAAGCCAAGAATGCGCTGGGCTCGCATGAGAGCATCCTGACGGCGAGGATTGTCTTTCCAATGCTCGATAAACCCGGGAAAGTATTCGAACAGATATTTTTTTAATATAGGCAGCTCATAAGGTAAGGCACCGTTGAGAATGAAATCGGCCTCATTGATATATGGAATGATGTGTTTCAGCTCGCTGCGGCGCACGTAGTGCCAGTGACCCATGGTCCGCCAGGGATCATAACTGCGGTGAAGATGATCGCGGATCATTCGCCGCAGCATGCGAATATCTGTCCATCGGGCAAACCGTCCCTTGTCATCGCGCAATTGGCTGATGGTCTCTATATAGAGCTTGAATTTGCGTTCATGCGGGATGCTCCGCGTCAGGGGCTCATACAGTCCATGCAGACTGTCCACCACCAGTAGTTGATCGGGCGCCAGGGTCATGGGATCGGTCTCGCGCTGCCGCCGGCCGGTTTTAAAATCATATCGGGGAACGGCGATGGTCTTGCCCG
>CAZOYL010000121.1:0-4138 GCA_964584035.1 uncultured Gemmatimonadota bacterium
ACGACAATATCCATCGGATCACCCCCGCGCAGGTGAAAACATCTCATCTCATCAGAATTGGTTTCTCAGCACTCAACCTGCAAAACGAGACCTACATAGCGGCCGCCACCAGCTCGATCAGATCCATGACCCTAATTTTGTCCTCATCGCCGGCGGTCTTGACCGCGTCCTCCAGGGTCAGCAGGCAGAACGGGCAGGTCGTGACCAGCACTTCGGCGCCCAGCTCAACGGCATCCCGCACCCGGATCTCGGCCAAACGTTCCTGACCGGCCACGTCCTCGGTCCACATTCGCCCCCCGCCGCCCTCACAACAGAGACTCCGTTCCCGGCAGCGATCCAGTTCGACGAATTCCAGTCCCGGAATCCGGCCGAGAACCTCGCGGGGCTCATCGAAAATGCCGTTCTGTTTTCCCAGAAAACAGGGGTCGTGGTATGTCACCCGCCAGCTCAATTCCTTCGACAGCGACAGGCGTTCATCCTTGAGCAGATCCCGGATGATCTGGCTGTAGTGCATCACCTCTCCGCCAAATCCCGGATATTCATTCTTGAACACGTTATAACAGTGCGGCGAGGTGGTCATCAGCCGGCCCACTCCGCGCTCTTCAAACATCTTCATGTTCTTCTCGTATAGTTCTTCGAACAGACCCAGCTCACCCATGCGCCGGACTTCATTGCCGCAGCAGGACTCCTCGTTGCCCAGGATGCCGAACTTGACCCCGGCGGCATCGAGAACCTTGATCATGGCCTGGGCCAATTTCTGCAGCCGCGGGTCATAGGCAATCGTGCAGCCGACATAATAGACCAGATCGAGCGGCTCCCCGGGGGAGACCTCCTTGACATCCAGGCCGGCGGCCCAGTCGGAGCGCTTTTCCCTGGGCTTTCCCCACGGATTGCCGTGAAGAAAGGTGCTTTCCAGGGCATCCCGGAGGCCGGGCTGGATCCTTCCGCTCTCGATGAGCTGGCCGCGAACCGCGATGATAACATCCAGGGGCTTGATCCCCTTGGGACATCTCTGGCTGCAGGTCATGCAGGTGGTGCATTGCCACAGCTCGCTTTCCTCGGGACTGAAAGTCAAAGCCGACATCAGCAGCGCATCATTCAGCAGGCGCCTGACGTTCAGGCTCGAATTCGTGGAGACCGGACATCCTCCGGTGCACTTGCCGCACTGAATGCACCGCAGAACGCGGTGCTCCCGGACCAGCACTGGTGATGCTACCTGAACTTCCATGATCGTCCCCTCACCTTGATGTGAACGGATTTCTCCTTCTATCGGAGCAGCTGCCGGGCGATGACCAGCCGCTGGATCTCGGATGTGCCCTCGCCGATCTCGCACAGCCTGGTATCCCGGTAATACCGCTCCAGAGGATGATCCTCCAAATATCCGCGGCCGCCCCAGATCTGCATGGCCTGATGCGTGACGAACGAGGCCGCCTCCGAAGCATACAGTTTGGCCATGGCCGATTCTTTGGTATATCGCTGGCCGGCATCTTTGAGCCGTGCGGCCTGATAAACCAGCTCCCGGGCGGCCGCGACCTCCACGGCCATATCGGCCAGTTTCCACTGGATGGCCTGATAATCCGCGATCGGCCGACCGAACTGGACTCGCTCTTTTGCCCGTGGAATGGCCTTGTCCAGAGCGCCCTGGGCAATGCCCAGGGCCATGGATCCGATGCTGATGCGACCGCCGTCCAGGGTGATCATGAACTCCTTGAATCCCTCGCCTTCCCTGCCCAACAGGTTGTCCGCGGGAATGCGCAGATCTTCGAAGTACAGCTCGGCCGTGTCCGAGCCCCTCAGGCCCATCTTATTCTCCTTCTTGCCGACCTTCAATCCCTTCATGCCCTTTTCGAGGATGAAGGAGCTGATCCCATGGGTCCCGGGCGCATCGCCGGACCTGGCCGTGATCACGTAGGTCTCGGCGACACTGGCATTGGTGATGAAGCATTTGGATCCATTGATCACCCAATGGTCGCCGTCCCGCACGGCCGTCGTTTTCGTGGCCCCGGCGTCGGAGCCGGCCTCCGGCTCGGTCAGCCCGAAGGCCCCCATCTTTTCACCCCGGGCCAGGGAAGGAATATATCTGCGCTTCTGTTCTTCGGTGCCGAACAGATAGATAGGCGCGATGGCCAGGGAGTTGTGGGCCGCAACGGTGATCCCGGTCGAGCCGCAGGCCCGGGAGATCTCCTCCACGGCAATGGCATAGCAGACCGTGTCGAGACCCAGGCCGCCGTACTCCCGGGGATAGTTCACGCCCATAATGCCCATATTCCCCAGCTTGCGGATGATATCATGGGGAAATTCGCCCCGCTGGTCGATCTCCGAGGCGACCGGTTCCAGTTCCTTGAGGACGAAGTCACGGATCATTTTTCGGAATGTTGTCTGCTCTGGCGTCAGATTCACTCTCTCATTCTCCTCCTGTGATCGGAGTTGTCCATCACCGCAACAGGCCGCGGGCGATGACCATGCGCTGAACTTCGGATGTGCCCTCGTAGATCTCGGTCAGGCGGGCATCACGAAATAATCGCTCGATGGTATAATCCTTCATATAACCGTAGCCGCCGTGGATCTGCAACGCCTTGGTGCATACCCAGCTGGCCGACTCCGAGGCATACAGCTTGGCCATCGAAGCCTCGGTCGAGAAGCGCTCTCCCCGGTCTTTCAGATGAGCCGCACGGAGCATCAGCAGGCGGGATGCTTCCACCCGGGTGGCCATGTCGGCCAGCATGAATTGGATCGCCTGAAATTTGCACAGCGGACGATCGAACTGCTGCCGCTGTTTGGAATATTGCAGGGCCTCATCTAAGGCCGCCTGGGCGATGCCCACCGCCTGAGCGGCGATGCTGATGCGGCCGGAATCGAGAGTGGTCAGGGCGATCTTGAGACCGTCTCCCTCCCGGCCGACGAGATTCTCTTTGGGAACCCGGCAGCCGTCGAAGATCAGCTCGCTGACATTGGCCGCCCGCATGCCCATTTTTTTCTCGCGCGATCCAACCGAGAAACCGGCAAAACCCTTCTCGATGATAAAACAGGCCAGTCCCTTGGTCTTCAGCTCTTTATTCGTGGAGGCGAACAGCAGAACTAGGTCGGCAATGCCGCCATTGGTGATGAAGGTTTTCGTGCCGTTGATGACATAATGGTCTCCATCCAGCACGGCCGTGGTCTGGACATTTCCGGCATCGGTGCCCGCTTCCGGCTCGGTCAGGGCGAAGGCTCCGATGTGCTCGCCTTTGGCCAGGGCCGGGAGATATTTGGCCTTCTGGTCATCGCTGGCGAATTTAAGAAACACGCCGCACACCAGAGAATTATTGACCGCCACCGTCACCGCCGTGGAGGCATCGGCCCGGGCGATCTCCTCGACGGCCATCGCGTAGCTGACCGCGTCCAGGCCGGCTCCGCCCAGCTCCTCGGGAACCATCATGCCCATGAATCCCAGGGAGCTGAGTTGCTTGAGGATTTCGGCGGGAACCTGCTCCTTCTCCTCGAACTCGGCCGCACGGGGCTTGAGCTGCTCGTCGGCAAACTTGGCGGCCAATTCCCTCACCATCTGTTGATCTTCTGTCAGATCAATGCTCATGATATCTCCTCCATGGGCAGGTCCTGCCCGGCATTATCCATCATAATCGTAAAATCCTCTTTTGGTCTTTCTGCCCAGATGACCGGCCTGCACCAGTTTCCGCAACAACGGGCAGGGCCGATACTTGGGATCCCCAAATCCATCATGAAGCACCTCCATGATGGCCAGACAGACGTCCAGGCCGATGAAATCCGCCAGCATCAGGGGGCCCATGGGATGGTTCATGCCTAATTTCATGACCGTATCGATATCCTCACGGCTGGCCACACCCTCCATAAGCGTGTAACAGGCCTCATTGATCATGGGCATGAGGATACGATTGGCCACAAAGCCGGGGTAGTCCTCGACCGACACGGGCGTTTTGCCCAATTTCTGGGTCAGCTCACGGATCGAGTCGAAGGTCTCGTCGCTGGTCGCCTGCCCCCGGATCAGCTCCACCAGCTTCATGATGGGAACGGGATTCATGAAATGCATTCCCATGACCTTGCCGGGCCGTTCGGTGGCCGCGCCCAGCACCGTGATGGGCAGCGAGGAGGTGTTGCTGGCCAGAATGGTCTCCGGAGG
>CAZOYL010000121.1:4238-8114 GCA_964584035.1 uncultured Gemmatimonadota bacterium
ACATCCAGCAGCCGGATATCATATCCCGACAGAGCGCAAACATGGGCGATTCCATTGCCCATGGTGCCACTGCCGACGACCCCGATGCGGTCGATGGTCATTCGGATCCTCCTTGTTTCTCTATTGGCGATTTCCTCTCCTGAGGTCTCGATCAGATCAGCTCCACGCACATGGCCACGGCATTGCCTCCACCCAGGCACAGGGTGGCCAGGCCGACGCTCTTCCCCCTGTCCCGGAGAGCATACAGCAGGGTGGCCAGCACCCTGGTGCCGCTGGCGCCGATGGGGTGGCCCAGGGCGATGGCGCCGCCATGAACGTTGACCCGATCCCAATCCCATCCGAGATGGCGGCCATCGGCCAGGGCCTGAGCGCTGAAAGCCTCGTTCGCCTCGATGAGGTCGAAATCATCGATCTTCATGCCCAGTTTGTCCATGAGCTTCTTCACCGCATCGACCGGTGCGTAGAACAGCCATTTGGGCTCGGTGCCTGCAGTGGCGTACCCGCGGATCCGGGCCATCGGCTTGACGCCCAGCTGCTCGGCCTTCTCCCGGGCCATGACCACCACGGCCGCGGCGCCGTCGCTGAGCCCCGGGGAGTTGCCGGCCGTCAGGAGGCCGTCCTTTTTAAAGGCGGGCCGTAACTTGGCCAGGACCTCCAGGGTCGTCTTCGTCCGGGGCGTCTCGTCGGTATCGAAGATGATGGGATCGCTTTTGCGCTGAGGTATTTCCACGGGGACGATCTCATCTTTGAATTTGCCCCCCCGGATCGCTTCGACGGCCTTCATCTGGCTGCCCAGGGCGTACCGGTCGAGGTCCTCACGGGTCAGCTGCTCCTTTTCGGCGGTCAACTCGGCCGCCACACCCATATGGAAATCATTGAAGGAATCCCACAGGCCGTCCAGGATCATGCCGTCTTTGAGCTGCTGATGGCCGAACTTCAAACCTTTTCTGGCGCCGTGCAACACGAAGGGCGCGTTGCTCATGCTCTCCATGCCGCCAGCCACGACCACATCCAGGTCCGACAGCATGATGACCTGGGCGGCCAGTTCTACGGCCTTAAGACCGGATCCGCAGACTTTGTTGATGGTCAACGCGCCGGCCTGCGGCGGCATGCCGGCTCCGATGGCCGCCTGCCGTGCAGGCGCCTGGCCGCATCCGCCCTGGAGCACCTGGCCCATGATGACCTCCTGAACCTGTCCGGCCTCGATGCCGGCCCGCTTCACCGCTTCCTTGATCACTTTCGCTCCCAACTGGGGAGCGGTAAAAGAGGACAGGGTGCCGAGGAAATTGCCGGAAGCCGTCCGGCAAGCGCTGACGATGACGGCCTCTCGCGGATCTGCCTGCATGGTTCCTCCTGTGGAATGTGAACAACAATCGTGATGGCTAACAGTTATTTATACCTGATGTTACCACGGCGGCTTCTAACGGCGGGCTATAACAGACTGCCTCTTTTATAGATGGCCAGTTGAATGGTGGAGAAGGGAATGCCTTTGACGATCTTTCCGGTTCCTGTTTTTTTGATCTCGCCGGTGATGAAATCGACCTCCAGCTCGTCGCCATCCTGAAGGTCCAGCTGGGTGAGGTCGGCCGTCATCATCGGCAGGCCCGAATTGATGGCGTTGCGCTCGTAGATCGCCCCGAAAGATCCGGCGATCACCAGGCCCACGCCCAGAGCGCGAAAGCAGTCGACGGCATGCTGCCGGGAGCTGCCGCAGCCGAAGTTCCGGCCCGTGACGATGATATCGCCGGGCTTCACCCTCCTGGAAAAATCCTCCCAGCCTTTCAAGTTTCCGAAGGCATACTGGCCCATCTCGCTCAGATCGGTGACCGTCAGGTGGCGGTTATGGTAGATCATATCGGTGTCGATGTTGTCCTCAGTGATGACCCAGACCCGCCCTCTCACCCGGGTCGGTCTCTGTTCGGCTGCCGGGGACTCTTTCTTCTCCGGCTTCGTCCGGGAAATACGGAACCTCGAGGGCTCGCTGGGAATGTCGTCCTCGGCCGTGATATGCCCGGCGACGGCCGATGCGGCGGCGGTGGCCGGGGAGGCCAGCCAGACCTCGCCCCGGCCCTGCTTGCCGGGGAAATTCCTGTTGCCGGTGCTGACGGTTACCTCTCCGGGACCATTCTGGCCGATCTGACCGGCCGCGCAGCCGGCACAGCCGGCATTGCCGACCAGGGCGCCGGCCTCTTTGAAGATGGCCAGCAATCCCTCCTGCAGGCAGCGCCGCCAGATGGCATCGGTGGCCGGCACAATCTTCAGGACCACGCCGGGAGCGACCCTTCTGCCATCGAGGATCCCGGCCACCTTCTCCAGATCTTCATATCTCCCGTTGGTACATGAGCCGATGAAGGCCGAATCGATCTTCTGTCCCTGGACCTCGCTGACCGGGACGACATCGTCGGGATGACCCGGGCGTGAGATGAGCGGACGGAGATCCGTGATGTCCAGCTCGATCTGTCGCTCGTAGACGGCGTCCGGGTCGGCATAGGCCGCGGCCATTTTCCCCCGGGCGGTCTTTTCCCCGCGGTCGAGAACAGCCTCATCGGGTGGAAACAGGATGATGATGGCGCCCATCTCGGTCGCCAGGGAGGCGACCGTGATCCGGCCGGACAGACTCAGCTGTTCGGCCGCATCCCCGTATATCTCGCAGGCGCTGCCCAGCAGACCGGCGGCTCCGAAATGTTTCAGCAGGAACAGGGCGATGTCTTTGGGGGCCGCCAGGTCGGGTTTTCGGCCCCGGAGGGTCACCCTGACCGTGGGCGGCACCTTGAACCATACCTTGCCCCGGGCAAAGGCATAGGCGATGTCCAGATCGCCCATGCCCTGTCCGAAGGCGCCGATGGCCCCCACCAGATTGGCGTGCGAGTCGGTGGAGACCAGCGTGCCGCCGGGAAGGATCAAACCTTCATCGATGGCCACATGGGTGCCGATGCCGCTGTCGATGTCGTACACCCTGATCTCATTGGACCGGGCGAACAGGCGGCAGATCTGCTGATTGGCGGCATATTTCTGATCCGAGCCGCCCGGATTGCAGTCGAAGGTAAAAAAGGTGCTGGCGGAGTCATCGACATCCAGGCCGTGTTCCTCCAGGTTCTTGACCACATTGGCTCCGCCGAAGTCACGTGCCAGCCGGGTATCGATGGTTACATCGACGATGTCACCGGGATGCACCAACCGGTCGGAATGATTGCTGATGATCTTTTCGATGATCGTTCGACCCACGGAATATCTCCTTTAAGCCAGACTAATCCGCCTCCAGCTTCACGATAACCTGCCCGGCGTCCACTAAATCGCCGGCCTGAGCCGATATCTTTTTCACCCGGGCCCGGCCGGAGGCCTTGAGCTCGTTTTCCATCTTCATGGCTTCCACGATGGCCACCGTCTGGTTCTTGTCCACCATGTCGCCCTCGCAGACCAGTATCTTGACCACCTGCCCGGGCATGGGTGAGGACAGATTCCCCTCGGCCCGGGAGGCCTGGGCCTGCCGCCGGGCCGGATCCGCTGAGGAGCCGCGCGACTCCTCCAGGATCAGCTGCCGTCCGGCAAGGCCGATAAACCTTCTGGTTCCCTCCCCGGCCAGGTAGACGGTCACCGAGCGTCCGTCAAGCCTCAAAGAGAGACAGTTGGGCGAGACCGGCAGCGCCTGGATCTCGAATTCCCGGCCGCCGATCCGGACGCGGCCATGCCCGGAATCCCCGATTAAGGTGACCTGGTGAACCGTTCCGTCGATAGCAAATTGAAAACTCTTGCTCCTGGTCTGGGCCATGTCGATTTTACTCCCTCAAGCTTTCCCGCCCGCCATCGTTTCCTTCCGGAAAAGATCCCGCTTGGCTAAGCTCAGCGTCCCCCGATCCGCCAGCCACCCCCCGTCTG
>CAZOYL010000122.1:0-5689 GCA_964584035.1 uncultured Gemmatimonadota bacterium
GAGGTCCAGGAGATCACCTGGGACCTGGACCAGATCGAGAAGCACGGCTATGATCACTACATGCTCAAGGAGATCTTCGAGCAGCCGGCCACCCTGGGCAATACCCTCCGGGGTCGTCTGGACTACGACAACGGCACCGCCCGGCTGGACGGCCTGGGCAATTATCTGGACAAGCTGCGAAACGCCCGCCGCATCGTCATCACCGCCTGCGGCACCTCCTGGCATTCGGCCCTGATCGGCGAGTATCTCCTGGAAGAGTTCGCCCGGGTGCCGGTGGAGGTGGAGTACGCCTCGGAGTTCCGCTACCGCAGCCCGGTGGTGGACGACCGCACGGTGGTGTTCGTCATCAGCCAGTCGGGGGAGACGGCCGATACCCTGGCGGCCATGCGGGAGGCTCAATTGCGGGGGGCTACGGTCCTGGGCATCTGCAACGTGGTCGGCAGCACCATCGCCCGGGAGACGGATGCCGGCGTCTATATTCACGCCGGAGCGGAGATCGGTGTGGCCTCCACCAAGGCCTTCACCTCGCAGACCCTGGTCCTGACGCTGATCACCCTGCTGCTGGGCCGGACCCGGGGCATCTCGGTGATCAAGGGTCGGGAGATGTCCGCGGCCATCGAGAAGATTCCCGGGAAGGTGGAGCAGATCCTGAAGATGGACCGTCAGATCGCCGAGATCGCCAAGAAGTACCACCGCTCCAACAATTTTCTCTACCTGGGCCGGGGCTGTAACTTTCCGGTGGCCATGGAGGGGGCCCTGAAGCTCAAGGAGATCTCCTACGTCCATGCCGAGGGCTATCCCGCCGCCGAGATGAAACACGGCCCCATCGCCCTGATCGACGAGAACATGCCGGTGGTGTTCATCGCCATCAAGGACAGCGTCTACGAGAAGGTGCTGTCCAACATCGAGGAGGTCCGGGCCCGCCGCGGGCGGATCATCGCCATCGCCACCGAGGGGGACGACGAGATCGGGGAGAAGGCCGACCACGTCATCTACGTCCCCGAGACGATGGAGTTCCTCACCCCGCTGCTGACTGTCATCCCGCTGCAGCTGCTGGCCTATCACATCGCCGTGCTGCGCGGCTGCCCCATCGATCAGCCGCGGAATCTGGCCAAGAGCGTGACGGTGGAGTGAAAGCCGTGTTCATCGCTAAAGATGGCCCGGCTCGCCGGGCCTTTTTTCGTAGAGACGATTGAAGAAACTCTCGGGTGAAGATATTCGCCGGCATGGAAAGACAAAACCCCCCGCGGGTCGGAACTCGCGGGGGGGTGCTTCATTCAGGCAGGCAGCCGGCCAATATTATTTTGTCTCCGGCTGCCGCCACTGGATCGCCGCCTTGGTGCCGTTCGACAGGTCCTGGTCGAACTCGCCCACCTTATTGGACTCCTCCGACTTGTTCCCGGCCGCGTCCGCCGCCTTGATCACATAGAAGTAATTGGTGCCGACTGTCCCGGCGGCACCGGCATCGATATAACTGGTGTCCGCGGTCCCGGCCAGGGAATCGCCTATAGTGGTAGGATCGGTGCTGCGGTAGATCACGTACCGGTCCACGCCGATGTCATCGGACGGCTCGGTCCACCGCAGGAGTATGTCGCCGGAGGTACTTTTGTCGCCGTTGTCCAGAGCGATGGACAGGTCGTCGATCGCCTCCGGAGGCATGGTGTCGATGGGAGAAGAGAAGATCCAGGTGTCGCCATAGGTGGTATCGTCCCCTACCCAGCACTGCCCGCCGAACATCAGGATCTTCTCGCCTCCGAGCCAGGCCATGTCGTGATCGTGCCGCAGGGAGGGGAAAACAGGAGGCGTGATCTGAGTCCAGACATTCTCGCTGAGATCATAGATCCAGGTTTCGTCGCTGGAGACGGTGTCGATGTGGCCGCCGAACAGCAGCACCTGATCGTCGCCCATCCATTCCACGGCGTGAAAAGCGCGCGGCGACGGTTTGGAGGCCGGATTCATCTGTGTCCAGGTGTTTTCGCTGAGATCATAGACCCAGGTCTGGTCGCTCATTGAATCGGCCTCCCCGCCAAAAAGCAGCACCTGATCGCCCCCGATCCAGGCCATGCCGGGACTCCACCCTCCTGCCGGGCTGGCGGCGGGAAATTTCTCGGTCCAGGAGTCTTCGCTCAAATCATACACCCAAGTATCATTAAGATCATCTCCATCCTGCCCTCCGAACAGAAGAACCTGATCGCCTCCGATCCAGGCCATGGCGTGCTCCCAGCGATTACTCGGTGCGGCTGAGGGATTCATTTGGGTCCAGGTGGTCTCGCTGAGATCGTACACCCAGGTCTTGGCATGCAGAGGTCCGATATCAAGTGCTTCGAACATCAGCGCCCGATCGCCGCCCAACCAGGCCATAGCATTCATGGCTTTCGGCGAGGGACTTGTGGCGGGTGTTATCTGGGTCCAGGTGTTGGTGCTGAGATGGTAAATCCAGGTGTCATCATAGGTCGAACCATTCCGTCCGCCGAACAGCAGCACATGATCTCCGCCAAGGGGGGCCATGGCATGGTCGGCGCGCGCCGCCGGCCCGCTTACCGATGTCATCTCCGTCCAGGTGCCATCACCGATAACGATGCCGATCGGCGTATCGGTATGCCCGCTGCCGGGATCGCCGGGGAACAGACAGACGAATTCGTCAAAGAAATAGGACACCTGGAAGGTCTGGGAATCGCCGTAGTGATTCGACGGGGAAAGGCTGCCCTTGGGCCCGTCGAAGATGCGACAGTAGATCAGCTCGCCTTGTTCGGGATGGCCCCTGCCGAGATCCCATGTCGTGGCCGTCACCAGGAAGCGGCCGTTTTCGATAACGCCCTCGATCAGCAGAGAGTCGTCGTCTGTGGGGGCGCCGATGCCCTTGGCCGTGGCCGGCGGATCGATCTGGCCGTCCGGCCCGGTCCAGGCGGCGTAGACGTAGTCGCCATCCTGCAAGGGGGTTCCGGAGTGGTCCAGAAGAGCCCAGTACGACGAGCTGTCCATGCCGCCGTAGCAGAAGCAGGCGTGGGGAAATATTCCGGTCGATTTGATCTCTCCACCGGCAGTGTTTTCTCTTGATAGGATACCAGCACTCTTGGAGTAGTCCGGCGGGACCGGATAGACCCATTGATCGTCGGTGAAGGCATGCCCTTCTGATACCTGGATGATGTACCCGTTGCCGGGCTCGAAATAGGGATAGTCCATGGTCTGAGAGGAAGAAAGCCATCCCTTCCAGATCAAGCTTGGTCCAGGTCCCGAAGTTTTGTACCAGGCGGTATACCAGTTAGAGCCATCGAAATGTTGGATTTGGTCGGAAATAATAGGGGAGATTGCCCCTGTGAAACCGTTGCCCAGAAGCTCGGCATCATCTCCGCTGGGTCCTCCCAAAGAACAGATCACCGCATAGGTATGGCCCACATAGTTGGACGAAGGGCCGGGTTGGAGGGGGATGATGCGGTGCGTGTCCGATACCGCCCCGGTCATGGTCAGGATGAGATCGGGATGATCGTCGCGGATCAGGATCCAGTAGGACTTATCGGCCTCGATCTCGGTCAGGGTTCCCTTCCAGGCGTTGGGGCCGGAATTTTGATACCAGGCGGTGGACCACAGGGCGGTGGAGGCGTCATAGGTGACGACCAGATCCGAGCCGATGGGAACCGCGTCGCCGGTCAGCTGACAGCCCTGTTCCAGAGAATCGGCCAACACGGCCTGGATGGCGGTATCATGAGGCAGCAGCGGCCAGGAGATGTGATTGTAGCCGCCGAAACCCTTGTCGGTATTGGTCAAATATCTGTCGAACTCGCCCACCCGGTTGGACTCGTTCGATCTGTTCCCCTCATTGTCCACCGCCTTGACCGCATAGAAGTAATTGATACCCGTATGGCCTGCTACGCTGACATCTGTATAGCTGGTATCTGAGGTCCCGGCCAGAGAATCGCCGATCACGGTGGGATCAGTGCTGCGATAGATCACGTACCGGTCCACGCCGGTATCATCATAAGGCTCGGTCCATTGGAGGAACAGGTTGCGGGTGGTTTGTTTGGCGATATCCTCAAGAGCGATGGTCAGGTCATCGATGGCCTCCGGAGGAGTTGTCTCAAATACCTTAATCGATCCGCTGGGGTAGTCTCCTTTTGGTGTCCGCTGGGGGGAGGATTCTGCTGAAACTGTGGTCAGCATGACGGCCAGCACGAGCATGCCGATCAGCGTTTTCTTCATTTCATAATCTCCTTTCGGTGAATAACACCTTTTTGCCGAGTGCCTGGGGGGAAACGATAAAAAAGTCATCGAGTGAGAATTCTTGAGAGCACTGCAATAGAGAAACTAGATCCACAATGTTCGAAAATTCTCAAGTTTATTTTATCACAGAAAGCTGTACTCGTCAAGAGATTATTTTCAACAGCATCGTGATGGGTATCCTGGATGCTGAACAGATAAACTCGTGCTTCTAATCCGTATTCAGCATACCTCTGCCGCCTACTTCCTATTGCCATTGCGATTGCCATTGCCACCGGCACTTCCCTCAAACTCTTGACAATCCCCATCCAAATCCATACCTTTACACAAACCTCCAATCCCACCGGAGAGAACCAATGAACTCCCTCACCCTGGCCGCCATCGCCGTCGTGCTGCTCTATCTCGGCTACCGCTTCTACGGCGGGTGGGTCGAGCGGCGCATCGTCGAGCCAAACGATGAGAATCGCACCCCGGCCTTTTCCTGCGCCGACGGGGTGGACTTCTGCCCGGCCGAGCAGCCGCTGCTTTTCGGCCACCACTTCTCCTCCATCGCCGGGGCCGGCCCGATCATCGGCCCGCTGGTGGCCGTGGCCTACTTCGGCTGGCTGCCGACCATAGTATGGATCGTGGCCGGCAGCATCTTCCTGGGCGCCGTTCACGACTACCTGGCCCTGATGATCTCGGTCCGCCACCGGGGCGCCTCGATCGCCGAGATTGCCCGCCGGACCATGGGCCGGGGGGCCAAGATGGTCTTCTCCATCTTTCTGTGGCTGGCCCTGGTGCTGATCATCACCGTCTTCGGCGTGGTCGGGGCCCAGACCCTGGTGCAGAAGCCGGAGATCGTCCTGCCCACGCTGATGATCATCCCCATCGCCATGCTCTTCGGGGTGATGGTCTATCGCTGGCGCTTCCCCGTGTTCCTGGGATCGATCCTGGCCGTGGCCGGTCTGTTTCTGTTCATCCATTTAGGCTATCTGTGGCCTCTGGCCCTGGCCGGTCCCGTTCTGGGCCTGGAGCCGGTCATGTTCTGGTTCGCCATGCTGATGGTCTATTGCCTGATCGCCTCGATCCTGCCGGTCTGGTTCCTGCTCCAGCCCCGCGATTACCTCAGCACCTATACCCTGTTCATCGGTCTGGCCATCGGCTACCTGGGCCTGATCTGGGTCCGCCCGGCGGTCAGCGCGCCGGCCTTCATCGGCTTCGGCTCCGACCAGGGGCCCCTGTGGCCGATGCTGTTCGTCATCGTGGCCTGCGGGGCGATCAGCGGGTTCCACTCCCTGGTGGCCAGCGGGACCAGCTCCAAGCAGCTGGCCAGGGAATCGCAGGGCAAGCTGATCGGCTACGGCAGCATGATCACCGAGGCGGTGCTGGCCGTGCTGGCCCTGCTGATGGTGGCCGCCGGACTGTTCTGGAAGGCCCCGGCCGGAATGGAGGCCTTCGATTTCAAGGCCAATTTCGCCAGGGGCTGGATCGT
>CAZOYL010000122.1:5699-8043 GCA_964584035.1 uncultured Gemmatimonadota bacterium
CACCGGATACGGCCGGGTGGTCGGCCGGCTGCCCCTGCTGACCGTCACCGTGGCTACCCTGTTCGGCATGATCATGCTCAAGACCTTCGTCCTGACCACCCTGGACACGGCCACCCGGCTGGGGCGGTTCATCGTCGCCGAGTCGCTGGGCAACGCAGTGCCGTTTTTCCGCCGCCGGCTGGTCGCTGCTCTGGCGACCATCGTGCCGGCCTTCTACCTGGGCTGGACCAACTCCTGGAAGACCATCTGGCCGGTCTTCGGGGCGGCCAACCAGCTCATCGCCGCCCTCTCCCTGGTGGTCATCTCCGCCTACCTGGTGGGGGTGCGCAAGCCCAGCCGGCTGACCGCGCTGCCGGCCGTGTTCATGAGCGTCACCACCGTGGCCGCCCTGCTGTGGCTGGCCTTCGACCGTAATTCGGGATTTTTCTCCACCGGGAAGCAGACATTGGGGGTGACGGCCGTGGTCCTGGTGGCGCTGGCCGGATATATGGTGGTGGAGGGGGCCAGGGTGTTTCGGAAGCTGCAGAGAGGGGCGCTACCGGGAGAGGCGTCGAAAATTTGAGATTGGAAATTGAAAACCGAAAATTTTCCAACGATTCGATGCCGTTTTGCGTAAAGATTGTTCGAGCGGCATGTGAAAATTTCAAGCTCGGTGTATCATTTTTCGATGGCAAATGTTTTTTTCTGGATCGGCAGGAGAAGGACAAACCTGGAGAAAAAATGGCCAACAACTACGATATCCGCCGGGCCCGGCGCGATGAGGAAAACGCGGTGGCCGAGGCCTGGCGCCAGGCATACACCGACGCGTTCCCGGTCGAGTTCCTCTATCCACGAAAATTTCGCTGGACGTTCACCGAGAACCCTTTTTTAATCGACCCCCGGGGAGATTTTCCCGTCTGGGTGGCGGTCCGCGACGGCCGGGTGGCCGCCTGGGTCTGCGCCGAGGAGTCCGATTTCGAGCTGGCCGGAGAGCCGGTAAGGGGCGCCTACGGGAACCTGGCCTTCACCCTCAAGAACCACCGCCGCCGGGGTCTGGGCGGCGCCGTCCAGGCGGCCATGCTGGGAGCCTATCCGATCTACATGGCCCTGGGCATGACCAAGGCCAACCGGCGGATCTACTCGCGCATCGAGGGCGGCTACATCGCCCGGCCGATCTTCACCTACCTGAAGCTGCTGCGGGGATTCGACGCCGATGCCCTGTGGGCCACCTTCGTCTCGATGGCCGCCATCAAGCTGGGCCGGCGCTGGGGAAAACTGCTCCGCGGGATCGGGAATCTGGGGGCCAAACACATCGGCGCCTGGAAGCTGAGCCTGCTGTTCAAGATGGGCCAGCGGAGAAAAGGAGGCCGTCCGGCGCCGATCGATGAGGATTCGGTGGAGGAGGTGGAGCGCTTCGATGATACCGCCGACCGCCTCTGGGAATCCTGCCGGGGACGATACAGCTACGCCGTGCCGCGGACCAGCCAATACCTCAACTGGCGGTACGTGGAGCAGCCGCATACCGTGCACCGCCGGTTCCTGTTCCGGGACCGGGCCGGCCAGGTGGCGGGGCTGCTCGTCTTTCGCATCAGCCAGCCTCCGGAGCTGCCCGTGGGGGTGATCACCGAGCTTCTGCTGAAGGGGGAAGATCTCGAGCTGGGCCGGCAGATGCTGGCCTTCGCCGAGGCGAGGCTGCGTCAGGCCGGGATCACCCAGATCCAGTGCGGGGTGAACACCGACTTCATGCGCCGGATCATGGCGGCCGAGGGCTTCCGGCTGTTTTACGTCAACGTGGCGATGATCTTTTTGTCCAAGGAGCTGCGCCGGCGCATCCCGGCCGACCGGATCCTTGCCGGGGACTGGCTGATGACCCTGGGCGACAGCGATCTGGACATGGTCCGGCGGGACAATCAGCCCGGCTTCGGGTTCATCATGCGGGTCATCTTCGGCCGCCCGGCGGGGTACGGGAATCTGGAGTGAGAGACGAAGGCGCTGCGAAGGTCCTCGAATGAAGCTGCGGGGAGAACTCCCGGATGAGGCTGTGGTGAAAACCATCGAGTCAGACCGTTCCTTTTTATTTATTTTTTCGGCAGGAGCAAACCCATGGAATCTACACAGCTCGGAGAACGCGGGCCCACCGTCTCCACCATCGGCTTCGGCGCCTGGGCCATCGGCGGCGTCAACTGGGGCCCGACCGACGACGAGGTCTCCAAAAAAGCGCTGCGCCAGGCCCTGGACCTGGGCGTCACCCTGATCGACACGGCCGATGTCTACGGCAACGGCCACTCCGAAAACCTGGTCGCCGAAGTGCTCAGGGAGCGGGGCAAGGGCGACGTCGTCGTGGCCACCAAGATGGGCAACGATT
>CAZOYL010000123.1:0-7989 GCA_964584035.1 uncultured Gemmatimonadota bacterium
TCTGGCTGCATCAGGAGAGCTTCGAGATCCTCCGGCTGGACGTCCGGCCGACCCGGCGGCCCCGGTTCGTCAAAGAACTTCATCTGATCCTGACCTTCGACCAGGTCGAGGAAGGAATCTGGCTGCCGGTGCAGGTCGATGTAGACGCCTGCGGCGGCTTTCTGTTTTATAAGAAATGCCTGACCATTCACGAGTTGTGGGACCGGTTCGAGATCAATCCGGGCCTCCCGGACTCCATCTTCGCCCGGACGGAGTCATAGAACCGTCCGCCATGGCCACAGATTCTCCACCGTTCGAATAGAGAAAGGGCGCACCGCATGCCGTTCTCCATGAACAGACTCAAGGCGGTCATCATCCTCCTGGCCGCGGGGTTCTCATGGGTCCCCCCGGGACCGGCTGACGGTCTGGAAAGTCCGGCCCTGGATGAGATCCTGGCCCGCGCTCACGGGGCCAACGAGGCCTCCGAGGACTCGATCGCCGATTATGCCTGCCAGTCCACCTTCGTCATGCTCGAGCCCCAAAAGGATGGCACCGCCAAGACGGTCCTGATTCAGGACAAGACGGTCTATTTCCGGCCCCCCGACCGGGAACGGGAGGTTTTCCGGTCGGTCACCAAGGACGGCCAGGTCCTTTCTCCCGAGAAGCTGGCCGAATACCAGGAAAAAGCCGATCAGGAATTTCGTCAGCAGAGCCGCGATGAGGATGCGCCGGACACGGATTCGTCCGGGCAGGGCGAGGGCACCCTGTCCTTCGGCGCCGCCTCTCCCTGGGCTCCGGAACAGCGTCAGCACTATCGTTTCGAGCTGTTGCCGGCCGATACCGTTCGGGGCATCCCGGCCTATGCGGTCAAGATCACGCCCCGGGAGAAGAAGGAAGACCTGGTGGACGGCATCGCCTGGTTCCATGGCGATCGGTTCGAGGTCCTCAGGCTGGAGTTCCAGCCGGCCAAGAATCCCCGTTTCGTCAAAAAAGCCCACGTGATCCTCGATTTCGGAGAGGTTCAACCCGGACACTGGCTTCCCGTGGAGATGAAGATGGATGTCAGCGGCGGATTCCTGTTCATCAAGAAATCCTTCCAGATGCACCAGACCTGGCGTGACTATCAGATCAACGTGGGCCTCCCCGACTCGCTGTTCCTGCCGCTCGATTGAGCTTCCTCTCGACGAGGATGACTCGCCCGCCATACGGCTCTTTTCCCCGATGGTCCGCTGCGTTGAAATGTTCTTGACAATCCGCCCCTCGATTTGTATCTTTCCTGCAGTAATCTGCAAACATCATTCTTCGGGGATCATCTTCGGTGCTGAACGGTCCCTTCGTGACTGCATCTGCAGGCCGGCAGAGGAGCAGACGATATGAAGACTTCCTTTTTAAGACCTTACAACCGCAACCGCCATCACATCCCGGAATCCCATTCGGGAAAAAGCTTTTCCTCCAAGGGACTGCTGGATGCCTTCGGAAAACGCACCGGACACAAGATGACCCTGCGGACCCTGCAGTGGTATGGAACCGTCGGCCTGATCGATAAACCCAGGAAGAAGGGCCGCCAGTCCAGCTATCCGCCCCCGGTGCTGGATGAACTGTGGGGGGCGAAGGTGCTCCAGATCGATTATAAGCTTAAGGTTGAAGAGCTATTAGACCTGCGCAAGGGCGGTCTGTCGCTTTTCGTTGCAGCCTACTGTCTCAGTCGTATCCGGGATCACTATCTGCAGCGCCGCTCGACGCCCAAGCTGACCGCCCTGCTGACCCGCATCGGTCATCACTTCCGGGAGCTGGACCGCCAGATTATGGGCTTCTGGGATGAGCCGGTCAGCGTCACCGTGAGCCGGTCGGACTGGCAGGAGATGTGGATCGAGCTGTCACAGCGGGCCGGCGTACAGACGCTGGGCGGTCAGATCGACAAGGATCTGCGCCAGATCACCGAGGAATACCTCTTTCTCATCCTGCAGGAGCAGGGCGATCCCAGAAAAATCGACCTCTATCGCGACGAGTTGCGCCGGGACGAGTTCCCGGAAGAGTGAGCCTGTTCCATGAAACCACATGGTGTCGGACAGGATGCGATCATGAATGTGGCCGCCGGGCCGGCTTCATCCTGGAGCGGGACCATCCGGACAAACCCATCTACGGCAAATGGTTGATTTTAGAGGACGGAAACCGGTGAAGCTGAAGAAGGAACTGGGGACCGGGGCCATCTTCTGCATCGCGGCCGGCGCGATGATCAGCTCGGGCCTGTTCGTGCTCCCCGGGCTGGCCTTCGCCAAAGCCGGGCCTGCCGTGATCCTGGCCTATCTGGTGGCCTCGCTGATGGTCATTCCCAGCCTGCTGGCCAAGGCCGAGCTGGCCACGGCCATGCCCAAGGCGGGGGGGACCTATTTCTACATCGAGAGAAGTCTGGGCCCGGCTGTCGGGGTGTTCGGCGGCCTGGCCAACTGGTTTGCCCTCAGCCTGAAGAGCGCCTTCGCCCTGATCGGCATGGGGGTCTTCGCGGCCCTGCTCTATCCTCAGATCACCGAGCTGCAGATCAAGCTGGTGGCCGTAGGGTGCTGTGTTTTCTTCACCCTGCTCAACCTGGTCAGCGTGAAAGGCACCGGGAGATTTCAGATCGCATTAGTAGCCGGACTACTGGGTCTCTTGGTGCTCTATTTCATCAGGGGCGTGGGCTCGATCGACGTCCATCGCTACACTCCGTTCGCGCCGCATGGCCTCGGCTCGGTGCTGGCCACGGCCGGGCTGGTTTTTGTCTCCTTCGGCGGCGTCACCAAGGTGGCCAGCATCGCCGAGGAGGCCAGGGATCCCCGCAGAAGCATTCCCCTGGGCATGATCCTGGCCTTTGTGGTAGTGACCCTGCTCTATCTGTTGGTGGTCAGCGTCACCGTGGGGGTGACCGATGCCGCCGTCCTGAGCGGCTCGCGGATCCCCATCTCGGTCGGAGCCCAAGCCCTGGCGGGCTCGATCGGCGGCATCATCATGGCCGCGGCCGGACTGATGGCCTTCATCACCACGGCCAATGCCGGCATCCTGTCGGCCTCGCGCTTTCCCATGGCCATGAGCCGCGACCAGCTGCTTCCCAGATTCTTTCAACGAGTCAATCATCGTTTCCGAACTCCCTATGTTTCCATTCTCCTGACAAGTTCTTTTATGATCAGCTGCATCCTGTTTTTAAGCCTCGAGGACCTGATTAAGACCGCATCCACGTTCATGATCCTGTTATTCCTGTTCGTGAATGTCTCTCTTATCATCATGCGGGCCAGCAAGATCCCAAACTATCGCCCCACCTTTCGAGCACCTCTGTGCCCCTGGCTTCAGGTGGCCGGGATCATCATCTATGGATTCCTCATCTTCGAGATGGGCAGAGTTCCGCTGCTGATCACCGTCGCCTTCGCCCTGGTGGGATACGCCTGGTACCTGATCTATGTTCAAAAACGAGTCACCCGCCGATCGGCCCTGATGCATGTGGTGGAACGGATCACGGCCAAAGAGCTGGCCGGCGTGACCCTCCGGGACGAGCTCCGCGAGATCGTCAAGGAACGGGACCAGATCGTGGAGGATCGTTTCGACCGTTTGATCAAGGAGGCCGAGATCCTGGATATCCCCGCCGGCGTGAGCTCCGCCGAGGCCTTCGACCGCATCGCCCGGCTGCTGTCTCCGAAACTGAACACCGCTCATGAGGAGCTGCTGAAGCTCTTTCTCGATCGCGAAAAACAGTCCAGCACCATCATTCGCCCGGGCCTGGCCATTCCCCATATCATCGTTCCGGGGGAACATCTGTTCGAGATCCTCCTGGTTCGCTGCTGCCAGGGGATCCGCTTTCCGGGCGTCGAGGAGCCGATCAACACCATGTTCATCCTGGCGGGATCTGTGGACGAACGGAACTACCACCTGCGAGCCCTGATGGCCATCGCCCAGGTGGTCCAGGAAACCGAATTCGAGAAACGCTGGCTCGGCGCCCGGGACATCCGCGGGCTGCGCGACATCATCCTGCTCTCCGGCCGGAAACGGGGTGTCGATTAATCCCCCGAGATGACAAGGTAGCCCCATTGAGGAAACTGACCGCATCTGCATGCCGGTCCGCTCTCACCAGGCCGGTGATCGCGGTCCTGATCCTGGCCGGCCTGGTGCTGCTGGATGCGACTCAAAGACCGTCCCGCCAGATCTCGGTCAAGCTGCTGGTGGCCGGCATACTGGCCTATCAAAAAGCTGGTTTTCCACCGGCCTGGTTCGGCGTCCAGTGCCGCTATCAGCCCTCCTGTTCGAACTACTGCATCGAAGCGCTGCAGCGGCATGGCGTCGCCAGGGGATCGGTCCTGTGCGTCCGTCGGCTGCTGTCCTGCACCAGTAAGGTCCCTCCCGGCACTCCCGATCCGGTCCCCCGTTGATCTCTCTGATCTTCTCCGGAGCATCGTGGTTCTCATGAAATCCCTGTTCATCATCGCCATCTCCGTGAACCTGCTGATCTCGGCCGGCGTCCTCCCCGCGGTCTGCCCGGGGGAGGATTTCCAGGACTACGTCCGGCACTCGGAGGACTTCCGGCTGGTCAACCGGCCGTCCGGCAACCTGTCCCCGGACCGCTGGGACCGCTGGGTGCTGATGCCGTGGCGATACGACTGGGGACGGGACTATGACCGGGCCCTGGCCGGAGAGCTGAAGGAGGCCGGCTTCAACGGGGCTGTCTGCGACTACCGGCCGGAGACGGCCGGCATCCATGAAGGCGCCGGGCTGCTGTGGTATCTGGACCATGCCGCCGGCAAGGGCGACCTCTATCTTCGTTCCCAACACGCCACCCGGGAGGCGCTGTCGTCCCCCGATCGGCCCGTTTGCCTGGCCGATTCCTCCGTCAGGGCCCGGCTGTTCGGCAACTTGACCACGGCGCTTGGCGCCGCCCGGGAATTTCCCGGGCGCATCGGCTATGCTCTGGACGATGAGGTCTCCTGGTCCTCCTTCACCAACCCCTGCCGGTGGGACAACGCCCCGGCGAGCCTGGAGGACTTTCACCGCTGGCTTCTGGAGCGCTACGGCACCCGGGAGGCGGTCATGGACCAATGGGGGTCCCGGGGAGAGCGGTTCTGGGACCGGATGGCCACGCCCGACGATTTCCAGAATCTGTACGATCAGCCCTGGCCGCAATGGAATCTGTCTCCCTGGGCCGATGCCATCTCGTACATGGATTCGCAGTTATGCAACCTCATCGGCGAGCTGGTGACCCATTCCAACGTCATCGATCCGGAGACGCCCTGCGGACTGGTGGGCGCTCAATGTCCCGCCCCCTATGGCGGCTATGATTATGCCAAGCTGATGCGTAAAGTTCAGTTCCTGGAAACCTACGATCTCGGGGCGGCGGCCGAGCTGGCCCGCTCCCTGAACCCCGGCCGGGATATGCCCCTGGTCAAGACGGCCTTCGGTCCGCCCCTCAGCCCGAAAAACATCTGGTTTTACTGGCACCACCTGATCCACGGAGACCGCGGCGTGATCTACTGGGCCGAAGCCTGGTTTCGCCCCCGGGGAGTGCCCGCGGAGGAGGTCTTCCGCCTGGGGCCGGCCATCCGGGAATTGGCCCGCGTCTCGCGGGCTTTATACGGAGCACGGTGGCGGCACGACGGCATCGCCATCTATTATTCCCACCCCTCCATCCAGGCCTCCTGGTTCATCGACTGCCAGCCTCACGGAAAGACCTGGATCAACCGCTCCGGCTCGCTCGACGCCCGCCTGGCCTCCTCGGCGGGAACCGTGTGGGCCTGGACCAAGCTGCTGGAGGACGCCGGCCTGCAGTATGATTTTTACTCCTACGCCGATCTCCTGGAGCGGGGACTCGATCCCCGTGAATACCGCCTGCTGATCCTGCCCCGGTCCCTGGCGCTTTCGGATCAGGAGGCCGCCGCGATGACCCGGTACGTCGAGGCCGGCGGGCACATTCTGGCCGATCACGGCCCGGGGTGGTTCGATCAGCATCTTCGGGGCCGGCAGCGGCCGGCTCTGGACGACCTGTTCGGAATCGACCGGCACCCGCCGTCCGGACCCGGCAAGCTCTTCGGCGGCGTGCTGCTGGGCGAGATCGACGCTGAGAAATACTGGGACCGCAACTTCGTCGAGGCGGCCGCCATGATGTGGGATACCTGCCTGCGGCAGAAAGGTTTTGTGGCCGCCGAGCGGAGCCTGGAATGTTTTCAGGAAAAGGCCTCGGGCGCCGGCTGGGCCCATCTGATGAACGTCTCGATCATCGAATACCTCTTTCTGCGGGTCTTCGACCCGCCGGAGGCGGCTGCCTATCGCCGGCCCGTTCTGAACATCCTGGGCCGGGCCGGGATCGGTCCGGAGGTCCACCTGAGGGTCGAGGGCCGGCCGCCGCCGCGCACCGAGATGACCCGCTGGCAGGCGGTCGGGCGGATCATCCTGTGCGTCGCCCGCAACCCGCTGACGCTGGGAGAGGCGTCCGATCCCTGGAAGGAAGATTTCGTCCCGGGCGAGATCGTCCCCCTGGAGATCGCCTTCGACTCGCCGGTGGAGGCGGCCGTCGATGAGCGCACCGGCCAGGTTCTGGGCGATGGCGATCGATTTGAGATTCCCTGGACGACGGGAGAGGCGGCGGTCGTCTCGTTCAAAGAACTCCAAGATTAAGGAGCTGGTTATGTCCCCCCAACCGGATTACTCCCTGCACGGCAAAAAGAAATACGGCCTGCTGTTCTCGGGGGCCTTCATGGTCTTTCTGATCCTGTTCATCGTCAGCCTGTTCCGGTGGCACGCCGCCCTGACCATCGTCCTGGGGTTGCTGGCTCTCAACACCCTGCTGGGCAATATCTGGGGGCGCCGTATGCCCCAGGCGAAAAGGAAGGCCGTCCTGCTGGTCTCCGCCGCCCTGGGAAAAGGGACCGGCCGGGTCCTGGACATCGGGACCGGACCCGGGATCCTGGCCATCCACCTGGCCGGGGAGGGATACGATGTCACCGGCGGCGATATCGATGCCCGGTCCCTGGATCGGGCCCGGGAGAATGCCGCCATCGCGGGGGTATCGGCGGACTTCCAGGAGGCGGACGGTTCCGCGCTGCCCTGGCCGGATGAGCGTTTCGACGCCGTCACCAGTCTGAACCTGCTCCACGAGGCACAGGACCCGGCTGCGGTGCTGAAAGAGTGCCGTCGTGTGCTGCGGCCGGGCGGCCTCCTGGCCATGGCCGACATGCGCCGGGGCCCGGCGACCTTTTCCATCTTCTGGTTTGGTTTTTTCAAGTTCCTCAGCCGGAAGAGACTGACAGCCCTGCTCGGTTCGACCGGCTTCTCGGATATCCGCATCGGCCGGGCGACGGCATTTCATCACCTGATCGAGGCGCGGAAAGGAGAATAGAACTAAAGATCGAGAGTTCAACGCATCTCCAAGGAGGAGCTCATGACCGCCGGGATCATCTTCTGGTACCTTGTCTTTCCCCTGGGCCTGCTGGCCGCCGCCGTCATCGCCCACATCGCCGACCCGCCGGGCGAAGAGGAGGACTGACCATGGAATATTTCAGCCCATCGGCCAGCTTTCTGATCGCCTTCGGCGGCTACATGCTGTTCGTCCTCTTGGTCGGCTGCCTGGGCGGCTACCTGGTCAACTGGTTTCTGGTGGCCAAACGGCTGCGGCGCATGGCGGTCAAATACGACGCCCTGACCCTGCCGGATCTTTTAGAAGCCAGAACCGGCGGGCATTCGCCCACCATCCGCATCGTGGCGGTGGCCATCATCTTCACCTCGATGATGGCTTACGTGGGCGCGCAGTTGATCGCCGCCGGCAAGACCTTCGAGTTCACCCTGTCCTCCTTCGGGGTGGACTACCGCCTGGGCGTCCTGCTGGGCGCATTGATCACCATCACCTACACCACCGCCGGGGGATACCGGGCCGTGGCCTGGAAGGAATACGTCCGCCCCGGCTTCGGACTGTACGAGCTGATCCCGGCCTTCTTTCTGGGCCTGATCGTCAATCTGCTGGTCAGCCTGGCGACCCGGTTGCCGGAGGAGGCGGGGGAG
>CAZOYL010000124.1:0-5448 GCA_964584035.1 uncultured Gemmatimonadota bacterium
TGCTCGCCTTCGATAGAGTCTCCGCCAGATACTCCTTATCGGCGGTCAGACGGTCCAGCTCCTGCGGGGAGTTGATTTCCACGGCCATGATCACCACGCCCAGCTGCTGCCCGCTGTGTTCCACGACCATACCCTTGGCAAAGCCGATATTATAACCTTTCTGGTGCAAAACCCCGATGCAGCTTTCCGAGAGACCGGGCCAGTCCGTGCCCAGCACGCCGAAGCTCACCGTGGTGGGAAATTTCTTCTTCTTCTTCATCTGGGAGATGCGGACGACCGTCTTGCCGTTCTTCATCTGTCGCCATTGTTCCATCAGGCCGACGAACATGGCCCGCTCGCGGCCCAGCGGAAATATCCGGCGGGCCCCGCGAAGCTCCCTCAAATAGCGAGACAGCCTCCCCGGGCTGACCCGGATCCCTTCTTCTGTAAGACTCTTGCGCAAGACCTTCGGGATTCTGGAAGGATCTCCGTGCGCAGCTCTGGAATCCGCCATTTTATTCCTCCGCCATTTCATTCACCCGCCAGGTCATGCTCGCGATACACGGACAGGCTCCTGGTGCTCAGTGGAGCATGGCAAACAGGAGGATATTGACGCCCATCTGAAAAGCCTGCTCACGAATCTGCTGGGGATCCTGGTGGACTTCCGGATCGGCCCAGCCGTCGCTGATATTGGTCTCGTAGGTATAAAAGAGAACCAGGCGGCCCTCTTGAAACAGACCGAATCCCTGCGGGGGTTTACCATCATGTTCGTGAATCTTCGGCAATCCGTCGGGAAAGTCGTACATCAGATGATAGATGCGATGGCTGAAGGGAAGCTCGAACAGTTCCTGGTCCGGAAAGATCTTGCGCAGTTCCCGGCGCACGGCTTTGTCCATGCCGTAGTCATCATCGATGTAAAGAAAACCGCCTGAGCGCAGATAGAGCCGCAGACGTTCGGCTTCCTCTTGATCGAATTTCACATTTCCGTGGCCGGTCATGAATAAGAAAGGATACTGGAATAATTCTGCATCGGTCAACTTGACGATGGCCTCCTGGCCGGCAACCGCTATCTTCGTCCGGTGCTCGATCTCCCGCATCAGGTTGGGGAGGATCGACCGATCGTTATACCAGTCGCCGCCGCCGCCATATTGTAACCGGGCCACCACCAGCCGGTCTGACCCTGGTCCGTCTTCAGCCGGGGCCTTACGAATGGGCCCGCCGGCCAACAGGAGAACGGTCAGGACGGAGCTATAAGTCCAACGATAAAATTGAGTTCCCAACATGCTGCCGCCAATCTTCGGCGCTCCGGTAAAAGAGATGTCCGGCCTCGTCGAGCTCACCGGCCGCTGACCCGCTCGATGGCCGGTCGGACCGCTTGACAAACGGCTAACTCTCTGCCTAACATTAAAAAATCCCTCGGTCATTGTCAAGATAAAACCTCTTCAGATGGGCATGAAAAAACCGCGCCTTTATGGACGCGGTTTCCGGTGGAAACGGCATAACCGTTCTATCGAAATCGGTAGCTCAGGGAACAGGACAACAGGCTGGATGCGAAATCATCCTCTTTCTGCCGGTGCCATTCAGGTTCGTGATCCAACAACAGATCGAGATCGACCTGCTTGCTCAACTGCAGGTTGAGCATTACGGTCGGACGGATTGAATAGTAATCGCTGTAATACGTCTCTTCGACCGCATCATCGTAGTTCCGAAAACTGATTTCGACAGAGGCTTGACCCCAGAGTCTGGTCGTGCCGTAATAGTCGAGATCCAACTCCGCCCCGATCTCCCGGTAGGTCTCGCCGATGGTCGTCTCCCTGGCCACCGATCGCCGCAGCAAAGGCAACGCGGTGATGCTTATGTTCTCCGAAAGATCCCGTGACAGGCCGGCCTTTCCAACGATCGACCAGCTGTCATAATAAATCTCATCGGGACGATCATAGGTGAGCATCTCCAGATCCCCCTGGACCACCAGGCTGGTCTGCAGGCTGAGATCATATTCGATCCTGGCCTCCATCATGAGATCAAGAGAGTTCCCCTGCTGCTCCCGTTCCCGGTTCTGGCGCCTTTCCAGAAATCCGGTCAGTTGGCATTGCAGCGTCCAGCCGATCGATCCATCCACAGAGGAAGAAAACGTGTGCGTCCGATAGTCCATCCCGCTGGAATCGGGGACGATCTTGAAACCCAGCAGATAGGCCGCGGTTGCCTCCCACAGCATTCCCGGCTCCCATCGCAGCTCGGCAGTCGTCCGGCTCAGCCAGGCGTCACGAAAGTACGAGGTGGCTTTCTGGTAGTCGACAAAGGACAGATCCTGCCGGACCGCCAGGCGAAGATCCTCGGAGAGCGGCCAGCTGCCCTCCGCGGCCAGATCGTTCTCCGCATAGCTGCTGCCGTAAAGGTCCTCTCCCCGCCAGCGATAGTCTTTAACCTCCAGCCGGTTCTCGAACGCCCAGCGGACCGCATCGGAGGTCACAGAGTTCCAGCCGACCGCCAGGGCATCCCGCACGGACCGATCGCTGAGGGTGGCCCTGTTCTCAGCCCAGAGGCCGCCGCCAAACCGGTCTCCATAAGTGAGAACGGCCGAGAGGCCTGTTTCATCGTAGCGGTCCAGGGTATCGCTTTCTCCCAGGCGGTAACGATGACCCATCCAATCGTAATGGAGTTGAGTCTCAAATCCGAAGCCGCCGGGGGAGCTCTGCCCCCAGGCCAGACCAGCCGTCAACATCATGGCCAACCACCACCCCATCCCTACGGTCCTACCGACGCGTCTCCTCACCCCTGTGCCTTTCCTCCAAAAGATCGACGGCCTGTTGCAGTAACTCCAGGGCCTGAGCATACTCGGCCAGCAGATATAACTCTTCGGCCGCGTCGGCCACGGCCCGGGCCTCGATGAGCAGGGGATCCTGCCCGAACCGTTGCTGGTGCTGACCGGAGAGCACGTGGAAACGACCCGACAGTCGATCGTAGGCGGACAGATAGGTCCCGGCGGCGGATGCGGTCATCGCTCCCGGTTCGCCGGTGACATGGGCAGACCTCGAGGCGCAACTCAGGGAGGCCAGAAGCAGCAGCGGAATAAAAAACAACGTTGGGTACGGCATCTCCCCTAACCCTCGTTGACCATCTCCAGCGCCTTGTCCACCAGCCGGCGGGCGATCTTCGTCTGGGCCAGAGCGATCTGGAAACGCCCCTCGGCCAGCGCCGCTTTGGCTTTCTCCTGATGGTCGCCGGCCGATCGATAGAGATCTATGGCGTCCTCGTTCCGGCTATCCATGATCACGGGCCGGACGCGATCCATGAGATCATCGGTGGCCGCCAGGGCCTGTCGAACCAGGTCCGGAGACACCGGGCCTGATACCATCGCCCAGGCCTTGGCCGCCAGCTCTCGGGCCTCAAGGGTGAGACCCTGGGCCAGCTGATACCGGGCCTGCTCGAAGACATCATACGCTTTGGCCTGGATTTGCAGGGTCCGGTCCAGGAGGGCCCGGGCCTTTTCATCCCCGCTCTCTTCGATGGCCGGACGGGCTTTATCGATCAGATGATCGGTCCGCTCCAGCTCGCGCAGCACCCGATCGCCGCCCGGCCCCTGATTCTCCAGCAGGGCGATGATATCTCTGGTCAGCTTGTTGGCGTTCTTCAGGAGATGATAGGCCTGCTGGATCTGACCGGACCTAAGCGCCTCCTTGCCTCGTTCAAATTGCCCCACGGCCGACTCCAGAAGGATGACGGCTTGAGGATGAGGACGGGCGGCCAGCATCTCGGTGGCCAGCTCGATCAGGTCGACCGTCTTTTGAATATGCTGTTTGACGAACTGCCAGCGCTGGGCGATCTTGATCGCCTCCAGGGCCAGATCACGGGCTCTGGTGGTAGATTGCCAGGCGGCGCGGTGAAATCCGTTGCCGAACGACCCCCAGGCCTGTTTCTGTATATCCCGGGCTCGAATCAGCAGATCGCGGGCCTGCTGGCTGGGACAGTTCTCGTCGATCACCAGGCGTTCGGCCTTGAGCAGGATCGCGTCGGTAGCCTTCAGCTCCGTCCGCACATCGGCTGCGTTCTGAGCCTCGACGGCCTGAGATCCCAGCGCCATGGCCAGCACGATGGCCAATAGTCCCATGAACAGCCATCGTCTGTATCGGGCGGCGGCACGCATGAGGATACCTCCTTCCAATCTTCCGGTCGAGCAAATAACCGGCGGGAAATTCCTGAAAAACCTCGTCAGGAACTTTAACCCGCAATCTTTGTGCCGAGTGTGCCTCGGAGATCTGTTCGCCCTGGGGCCGGTTTTATTCATTATCAATCAACAACATACGTTTTGGCGCCGTCGTTTCGAAAGAAGATGGTCACGGCGGCATGGGGAGATGCTGGACCTGCGGGTACAGAAACGTACCGGCAGGTACAGAACCGGCCCATCCTGTCAAACCTTTCGCAGGCCCAGGCGCTCCATACGAGAATACAGCGCTCTTCGGGTGATGCCCAGCAGCCGAGCCGCTTCGGCCTTATTCCCGCCGCTTTTCTGGAGAGCCTGCAGAATCGATTGACGTTCCAGCTTCTCCAGATTCAGTTCATCTCGAGACAGGGCGGCTGAGCCCATCGATGCCGAAAACAACGGCAGGTGGGAGACCTCGATCCTCTCTCCCGCCGCCAGGATGACGGCTCTCTCGATGACGTTCTCCAGTTCCCGCACATTGCCCGGCCAGTGATAATCCATCAGCTGATCGACGGCGGCCCGGTCGATATCCTCGAGCTGCCGTCCGCGCTTGCGTAGAAAAAACTCGACCAGTTCGGGAATGTCCTCGCGGTGTTCCCGCAGGGGCGGCACCAGGATCGGAAATACGCTCAGCCGATAGTAGAGATCCTCACGGAAGTGACCATCATGAATGGCTTTCTCGAGATCTCTATTGGTCGCGGCAATCATTCGGACGTTCGCCGAAATGGTCTCTGTGCCGCCCACACGGACGAAGGTCTTCTCCTGCAGGACCCGCAGAAGCTTGGCCTGCAGGGCGGCGGTCACATCGCCGATCTCATCCAGGAAAATGGTGCCCCCCTGGGCCAGCTCGAAACGGCCCAATGTTCTCTTGATGGCGCCGGTGAATGCTCCTTTCTCGTGACCGAACAGCTCGCTTTCCAGAAGGGTTTCGGTGAGGGCGGCGCAGTTCACGGCCACCAGGGGGCCCCCGGTCCGGGGACTGCGGCGGTGAATGGCCTCGGCCACCAGCTCCTTTCCTGTTCCGCTTTCCCCGCGGATCAGAACGGTCACATCGCTGCCGGCGACCTTGTCCACCAGAGTAAACAACTGCCGCATTTTGGGACTTTTCCCGGCGACCATCTCCCGTCCCTCGGCGCCATGAAGTTGTTCCCGAAGCTGTCGATTTTCTCCCATAAGCCGTTCAATTATTGCATCCTTATCAAGCATCTCTTATCATGTGCAAATTCCGGTCCAGAGATGATTGACAAGTGAATTTCCCCTGTGAACGA
>CAZOYL010000124.1:5458-7896 GCA_964584035.1 uncultured Gemmatimonadota bacterium
AGCAAACGCTTTTTCTCCAGAATTTTATCCACCAGCAGACCCATCTCATCCAGGTCAAACGGTTTGATGATGTAATCATAGGCCCCCTGCTTCATAGCCTGAATGGCCGTCTGCACCGAGGCATAGGCCGTCATCAGGATCACCTCCGTGTCGGGACTGGATTTTTTCACCGCCCGGAGGAGCTGCAATCCGTCCACAGGAGACATTTTTAGATCGCTGATGACCACATCAATATCCTGGCCGGCGACCAGCTTCTGCGCCTCCCTGCCATCCTGAGAGGTGGTCACCCGGTGGCCCCTGTCCTCCAGCATTCCCTGGAGAATGACGCACATTTTTACCTCATCATCCACCACCAGTATGTTCGCCATGGTCCCGGCTCCTTTGGATTACCTCATTGGCAAGGAAAGCACAAAAGTGGTGCTCTTTTCCGGCTCGCTGCGCACCTCGATATGACCCCGGTGATCCTCGACCACCTTGGCCACCAGTGCCAGGCCCAACCCACTGCCCTTTTCCTTGGTGGTGAAAAAAGGTTCAAAGATCGTCTTCAACTGTCCTTTGGAAATGCCGTGGCCGGTATCGCTGACGCTCACATGAACCCATTTTTTTTCGCCGGTCACCGTCACGCGGATTTGGCCGCCATCCGGCATAGCTTCCATGGCATTCAATAACAGATTCAGCAGAGCCCCTTTGAACCGCTGGGCATCCAGCAGAATCGGCGGAATCGGCGGTGACGTCGACAGAGACACCCGGATGCCTTTCTCGTTCAGCTCGCGACGGGCCATGGCCAGCGTTTCATCCACCAGGGCGATCGGATCCTCGGCCGTCAGCTGGAGAGGCTCGATACGGGCGAAATCGAGATAGCGCGAGACGATCCCGTCCAGCCGATCAACCTCTTCCGGCAGAAAACTCAGGAGTTCTCGATCCTTTTTCTCCACGGATGAAGAGGCCTCCAGACGCTGGACGGCCCCGCGGATGATGCCCAGGGGATTGCGGATCTCATGCGCCATATGGGCCGCCATGCGGCCCAGCGTGGCCAGAGCGTCGGCCCGCATGATGGCCATCTCTGCCCGGGCCAGCGAATCGATCAGCTTGAAGAACAACAAACCCGCGGCCGTCAGAAAAAGCAGGCTGACAGCGCCCAGCACGATCATCGACTTTTTGAACTGTTCCAAAACGCGAAAATACCCGGCCGAGGCCTCCACCGCCAGAACGGCCAGCACCTCTCCCCCGAGGTCCCTCACGGGGGCATAGCCGCTCTTCAGGTAGAACCCGTCTACCTCATAGAGACGGGAGGCGCTGGTCAGCCCGGAGGTCGCCAGCAGCCAGGCTTCCTGATCGAGGGCCGGCACGGGATCTTCGACCTGGTAATCGGAAAGCTGACCGGTGCTGGCCAGCGTCCCGCCTTCCGGCTCGAACAGGAGGACCGTTTCCAGTCCGTTCTCCTCCTGAATCTGTTGCAGGGCATCATCCAGCAGGAAGACGGCGCCCGCCTCCCCGGCCGATTCCACCAGGTCCGGGCTCAGGCCCAGAGCGGCGGTGGCGGCAATGGACTCAAGTCTCTGTCCCAGCTGATCGTCGAGATAGGACGCCGCCCGGCGGTACAGGAGCCAGCCGGCGGCATTGAACAGGGCGATGACGAACAGCAGGAACAGTGCCAGCAGGAGCCATTGACGGCTGCGAATTTTCAACGTGCCCATACAATCTCCCGGCGAAAAGGAACCGAATTTACTATTAAAATGGCTGATCACAATGTAGCAACATCCGCTTTCTTTGTCAACAATTTCCCGCCATTTGAGGAGGACGCGCTTAAAAAAATGCTTGCTTTCTGACCTCTATCATTTTAGATTTGATAATGAAAGAGGGCTCAGCATTTGAAAACCGTTTTACAACGCACAAATGAAGGTCGATCCCCCGAGGTTGAGATCATTCGCCGTGACCCCTCCGGGTAGCGATGATAAAATACCGAAGGCGATCCTAAATCCTTTACCGTGTCGTCTGAGATGAGTTTTTCAAATACATGAGCCCTCTTTTTCTATCTGCATCTTCAATTCCTGACAGTATGGCTCCTCACATCTCTCTTCCTGGAACAGACAGCATCTGGCCCCGACACACGATGGCCGGCTTTTCTATTCATCCGCCATTCCATTCCAGACGGTGAAGAACCGATGAACGCTCTGACGCTCGAAGATATCTCCAAGCGATACCAGGACCTCATCGCCGTGGACGAGTTATCCCTGAAAATTCAACAGGGCTGGATGTTCGGACTGCTGGGGCCCAACGGAGCCGGGAAAACCACCACCATTCGAATGATCCTGAACATCATTCGGCCCGACCGGGGGCGAATTCTTTTCGAGGACGGACAAGACCGTCTCCTTCCCCGTCACGTCGGCTATCTGCCCGAGGACCACCGCATTCCAGGACACCTGACCGGCAACACG
>CAZOYL010000125.1:0-7842 GCA_964584035.1 uncultured Gemmatimonadota bacterium
GGTTGGCGAAAAGAAGATCCAGGTTATCAAGGTCGTCAGAGCACTCACCGGCCTGGGATTAAAAGAGGCCAAGGATGTCGTCGACACAGCGCCGAAACCGGTCAAAGAGGCTGTCTCGAAAGAAGAGGCTGAGGAAGCCAAGTCGCAGTTGGAGGAAGTCGGAGCGACCGTGGAAATCAAATAGCCCAGGGAGTGTGTTGCCCAGTGGGAAAAAATATCATCGAAAAAGAAAAACACGCCTTCTCGAAAATCGTCTCGATTATCGATATCCCCAATCTTCTGGATATTCAGCTGCAATCCTTCGAGAATTTCTTGCAGCGCCAAATTGCCTCGGAGAAAAGAAGAAACGAGGGACTCCAGGCGGTTTTTGAGGATGTATTTCAAAAAACGGGCGACGCCGAAGAGGGCATCGTCGACATTCATGGCAACTACCGTTTAAAATTCATCAAGTACGACATCGGAGACCCCAAGTATACGGTGCGTGAATGTCAGGACCGCGATATGACCTATGCCGGTTCCCTCAAGGCCACCCTGCAGCTGGTTATCTACCAGAAGGGTGAAAAGAACGAGGAACGTCCGGTCAAGGACATCATGGAGCAGGAGGTCTATCTGGGAGACCTGCCGCTGATGACGCCGGCGGGAACCTTCGTCATCAATGGCGCTGAGCGGGTCATCGTCAGTCAGCTGCATCGCTCTCCGGGGATCTTCTTTTCCGAGGAGATCCATCCCAACGGAAAGCGCCTCTATTCGGCCCGCATCATACCGTATCGGGGCTCATGGGTGGAGTTCACGCTGGACATCAATGACCTCATGTTCGTCCACATCGACCGCCGCCGGAAGATACCGGTGACCGTTCTCCTGCGTGCTCTGGGATATCCCACGGATGAAAATCTGCTGGGATTATTCTACACCGTCAAGCCCCAAAAAGTCAGCAAAACCCTGCTGGAGAAAGTCTGCGCCGTTCCCGTGGTCGATATGAGCACGGGGGAGGTGATCGTCGACAGCAATGAGGTGATCAGTGAGGAACACCTCAAGAGACTGCGCAAGATCAAAGTGAAAGAAGTCAAAGTCATTTCCGACAATCTCGCCCGGGAAGCCGGCGTGTTGCGCAACACCATGAAGAAGGACAAGACCAGCTCCAAGCAGGAAGCTCTTTACAAGATTTATAATCTGCTGCGGCCCGGCGATCCGCCGAGCTCCGCATCCGCTCAGGCCCTGCTGGATCGGCTGTTTTTCAATCCCAAGCGGTACAATTTGGGCCGGGTGGGAAGATATCGGCTCAACAAGCGGCTGGCACCGGGCATTCCCGACGATACCACCATCCTGACGAAAGAAGATTTCATCGAAATCGTCCGCTATTTGCTGGCCCTCCGCAACGGGGAGGGCTATGTCGATGATATCGATCATCTGGGCAACCGCCGCGTGCGTTCGGTGGGTGAGTTGCTGTCCGATCAGTTCCGGATTGGGCTGACCCGCATGGTCCGCACCATCAGAGAGCGGATGAGCCTGTGGGATGAGGATTCCATCAATCCTCATGAGCTGGTCAATGCCCGGACGGTATCGGCCGTGATCGGAGCCTTTTTCGGCTCCAGCCAGTTATCGCAGTTCATGGACCAGACCAATCCTCTGGCCGCCCTGACCCATAAAAGGCGACTGAGCGCCCTGGGACCGGGGGGGCTCACCAGAGAGCGGGCCGGATTCGAGGTTCGCGACGTCCATCACACCCATTATGGCCGCATCTGTCCGATCGAGACCCCGGAAGGGCCCAACATCGGCCTGATCGCCTCACTGTCGACCTATGCCCGCGTGAACGGACTGGGTTTCATCGAGACACCTTACCGCAAGGTCACCAAGGGACGGGTAACCGATGAGATCGAATACCTTTCCGCCGATCAAGAAGATCAATTCACCATCGCTCAGGCCAACGCGCCGGTCGACGCCAGGGGAAAGTTCAAGAACGACTTGATCATGTCCCGCCAGCGGGCTGATTATCCTCTGGTGCCCCCCGATCAGGTGGATTACATGGATGTCTCGCCCAAGCAATTGGTCAGCGTGGCCGCTTCTCTGATTCCGTTTCTGGAACACGATGATGCCAATCGCGCTCTGATGGGATCGAATATGCAGCGGCAGGCGGTCCCCCTATTGAAAACCGAGGCACCTCTAGTGGGAACCGGATTGGAGGGGAGGGCGGCCCGCGATTCCGGCGCCGTCATGATCGCTCATCGCTCCGGCACCGTGGAGGGCGTGACGGCCGAGACCATCTCTATTCATCCCGATCAGATCCGTGGAAAGGATGATATTTCCCTGCAGCTTTTCGGATTGGATGAATATCACCTGGTCAAGTTCAAGCGTTCCAACCAGGACACCTGCCTGAATCAGCGCCCTCTGGTGCATATTGGAGACCAGATCAAGGTCGGCCAGGCCATCGCCGATGGTCCGGCCACCGACAACGGAGATCTCTCATTGGGGGCGAATGTGCTGGTCGCTTTCATGCCTTGGCTGGGCTATAATTTTGAGGATGCCATCATCGTAAGCGAAAAATTGGTCCGCCAGGATCGCTTTTCCTCCATTCACATTCAGGAATTCGAGCTGCAGGTTCGGGAGACCAAGAGAGGTGAGGAGGAGATCACCCGCGAGATTCCCAACGTCAGCGAGGACGCGCTCAGAAACCTCGATGAACGGGGTATCATCCGGACCGGAGCAGAGGTGGAAGCCGGTGACATCCTGGTGGGAAAGGTGACGCCCAAGGGTGAGACCGAGCTGTCTCCGGAGGAGCGGCTGCTGCGGGCCATATTCGGCGAAAAGGCCGGAGATGTGCGCGATGCCTCTTTGAAGGCGCCGCCGGGCATGAAGGGTATCGTCGTCGAGACCAAGGTGTTTTCCCGCAAGGAGCGAAGCACCGAAAGCAAGAGGCTGGAAAAACGGGAGATCAAAAAACTCGAGAAAGATGCCCAGAAGCAAATCGAACGAATCAAGCGCATCCGCGATGAAAAGATCAGAGAGCTGATCAGGGGAAAACTGGCCAAGACCGTGCGCAGCGAACAGGACGGTTCCGTGGCCATCCGGTCGGGACGCAAATACACTGACAAACTCTTCGACGAAATCGAGTTCAGCTCGCTCACCTGGGGCGAAGGCTGGTGCCGAAGCGATGTCATCAATAAGAAGATCTATCGGGTCCTGGAGCTCTCCGCCAAGCGGGCTGAAGATATGCTCAAAAAGCTGGAGAACGATAAGGAAAAGATCATTCGCGGCGACATGCTGCCGCCTGGAGTTCTCCAGCTGGTGAAAGTCTATGTAGCCATGAAGCGAAAACTCTCGGTGGGAGATAAAATGGCCGGGAGGCACGGCAACAAGGGTGTGGTCGCCAAGATCGTTCCTGAGGAGGACATGCCCTATATGCCCGATGGCCGGCCGGTTGAAATTCTTCTAAATCCACTGGGTGTTCCCTCTCGTATGAATGTCGGCCAGATCCTGGAAACCACTCTGGGATGGGCTGCTGAGAAGCTGGGTGTGCGTTACTTCAGCTCGGTGTTTGATGGAGCCTCGGTGGATGAGATCAAGGCGAATCAGAAGAAAGCCGGCCTGCCCGAGTCCGGAAAGATCACCCTCTACGATGGCCGCTCGGGAGAGCCCTTCGATCAGCAGGTCACCGTCGGCTATATCTATATGATGAAACTCTCTCATCTGGTGGATGATAAGATCCACGCCCGATCGATCGGTCCCTATTCACTGGTGACCCAGCAGCCGCTTGGCGGCAAGGCTCAGTTCGGCGGTCAGCGTTTCGGCGAGATGGAGGTTTGGGCCCTGGAGGCTTACGGCGCCGCTTACGCCCTTCAGGAGATGCTGACCGTTAAATCCGATGACGTCACCGGCCGGTCACGCACCTACGAGTCCATCGTCAAGGGGGAGAATCCGCCGGAACCGGGTATTCCGGAATCCTTCAACGTGCTGGTGAAAGAGCTCCAGAGCCTCTGTCTCGATGTTCATCTGGAGGAACGTCAGAAAGATTAGGGCGATACTCAATCATGTCCAATAAGGCGTCATTCTCTGTGCTCATGCCCGTTCGTATCCAATAAGGGGGCGTTTTCTGTGCCGGGTTCTCTGTGGCAGGAAAGAAAAAAGATCGTGACCTTTGAATCCATCCAGGTGAAGCTGGCTTCGCCTGAGGTCATTCGGAGCTGGTCATATGGCGAGGTCACCAAGCCGGAGACCATCAACTACAGGACCTTCAAGCCCGAGAAGGAAGGACTGTTCTGCGAACGCATCTTCGGGCCGGTGAAGGACTGGGAATGCAGCTGCGGGAAATATAAGCGCATCCGCTACCGCGGCGTGATCTGCGATCGCTGCGGTGTAGAGGTGACCCAATCGAAGGTCCGCCGGGAGCGCCTGGGTCATATCGAATTGGCTGTTCCGGTGGTCCATATCTGGTTTCTAAAATCGCTGCCCTCCCGGATCGGCCACCTGCTGGAAATGTCCATTCGGGATCTGGAGCGGATCCTGTATTATGAGTCTTACGTGATCATCGATCCTGGAGATACGGGTCTGCGCAAGAAAGACCTGCTGGGAGAAGAGGATCATTACAAGCTCGAGGAGGAAGGGAAAAGCTTCAAGGCCATGATGGGTGCCGAGGCCATCCGGGAGCTGCTCCAGGAGGTGAATGTCGAAGAGCTGTCGGCCGAATTGCGAACCCAGGTGCGGCTGGAAACCTCCATTCAGCGGAAAAAAGATGCCCTTAAAAGATTACGGGTCGTGGAGGCCTTCCGTCAGTCCGAGAACCAGCCGGAATGGATGGTCCTCAGCGTGATCCCGGTGATTCCGCCCGATCTTCGTCCCCTGGTGCCCCTGGAGGGCGGACGGTTCGCCACCTCGGACCTCAACGATCTCTACCGCCGGGTGATCAACCGCAACAACCGTTTGAAGAAACTCATCGAGATCAAAGCCCCCGAGGTCATCCTGCGAAACGAGAAACGGATGCTGCAGGAGGCCGTGGATGCCCTCATGGATAATGGCCGGCGCTCTTACTCGGTGCGCGGAGAGGGCAAGAGACCTCTCAAATCTCTCAGCGATCTGCTGCGGGGCAAGCAGGGCCGGTTCCGTCAGAATCTCCTCGGCAAGCGGGTGGATTATTCGGGACGCTCGGTCATCGTGGTGGGCCCGGAGTTGAAGCTGCATCAATGCGGGCTGCCCAAAAGCATGGCTCTGGAGCTTTTCAAGCCCTTCATCATTCGCAAGCTGGAAGAGCGGGGTTTCGTGCAGACCGTGAAAAGCGCCAAACGGCTGGTGGAGAAAGAACGACCGGAAGTCTGGGACATTCTGGAAGAGATCATCCAGGATCATCCTGTTCTCCTCAACCGGGCGCCTACCCTGCACCGGCTGGGTATACAGGCCTTTCAGCCGGTTCTCGTCGAGGGCAAGGCCATCCGGATCCATCCGTTGGTCTGTGCCGCCTTCAACGCCGATTTCGACGGCGATCAGATGGCCGTCCACGTGCCCCTGTCATACGAGGCACAGCTGGAGGCCTCCGTCCTGATGCTGTCCACCAACAATATCCTCTCGCCGGCCCACGGCCGGCCGCTGGCCATTCCCAGCCAGGACATGGTGCTGGGATGCTATTATCTGACCAAGCCCTGCGTGGGTCAGAAAGGCGAAGGCCGCCTGTTCTCCAGTCCCGATGAAGTGGTTATCGCCCATGACGCCGGTAAGCTCGGCCTGCAGGCTCAGATTAAGGTTCGCATCGATGGGAAAATGGTGGAGACGACCACCGGCCGTGTGCTGTTCAATCAGATCGTCCCGGAGGAACTTGATTTCTACAACGAGCTGCTCGATAAAAAGAAGCTGGGAGAGCTGGTGGCCCAGTGCTATAATGCTCTCGGCATCCGGCGAACGGCTCTTTTTCTCGACGGCCTGAAGAAGATCGGGTTCGAACAGGCCACACTGGGCGGGCTGACCGTCGGCATCGATGATCTGATCATACCGCGGGAGAAGAGAAACCTGCTGGATAAAGCCACCAAGAGTGTCTCCAAGATCAGGGATCAATATGAACGCGGTCTGATCACCGATGGTGAGCGCTACAATAAGGTCATCGACACCTGGACTCATACCACCAGCGATGTGGCCGAGGTCATGTTCGAGCAGATGAGCCAATCGAATAAGGGCTTCAATCCCGTCTTCATGATGGCCGATTCCGGAGCCCGGGGCAGCAAGGAACAGATCCGTCAGCTGGCCGGCATGCGGGGATTGATGGCCAAACCGCAGAAGCGGATTACGGGTCAGGTCGGCGAGATCATCGAATCTCCGATCACATCGAATTTTCGAGAAGGACTGTCCGTTCTGGAATACTTCATTTCCACGCATGGAGCCCGGAAGGGTCTGGCCGATACGGCTCTCAAGACGGCCGACGCCGGCTATCTGACCCGCCGTCTGGTGGATGTGGCCCAGGACGGGATCATTACCGAGGTCGACTGCGGAACCATCCGGGGTCTGGATACTCAAGCACTCAAGGAGGGCGAGGAGGTTATTGAGCCTCTTTCCGACCGAATCCTCGGACGGGTGGCATTGGAGGATATCGTCGATCCCATCACCGGAGAGGTTCTGACCAAGTCAGGAGATGAGATCGGTGAGAAAGCGGCCATGCAGATCGAGGAAAGCGGCATCGAGAAGGTAAGGATTCGTTCGGTGCTGACCTGTGAGTCGCGCCGCGGGGTGTGTGTCAAATGCTATGGCCGAAACCTGGCCACCGGAAATATGGTCGAGCTGGGGGAGGCCGTCGGTGTGATGGCCGCCCAGAGCATCGGCGAGCCGGGCACCCAGTTGACCCTGCGCACCTTCCACATCGGCGGGACCGCGGCCCGGATCGCGGCGCAGTCGAAAGTGGTGGTGAAAAGCCCCGGAATTATTAAAACCCACGATCTGAAGATCGTTCAGGAAAAAGAAGGAAAGTGGATTGCGCTGAGCCGCAACGGTAAAATCGATCTGATCGATGAAGCGGGGCACACCCGGGCACGCTATACCGTTCCTTATGGCGCCATTCTGCATGTCAAGAATAAGGATCGGGTAGAAGAATTACACACAATTTTCGAATGGGATCCTTATACCAATTCCATTCTCACCGAGCAATCCGGGAAGGTGAAATACAACGATATCGCTGAAGATATCACCATGAGAGAGGAATTGGATGAGACCACCGGCCTGAGACAGCGTGTGATCGTCGAGGATCGTGAAAAAGCAAAACACCCCACCATTTCGATCGTCAGCTCCAAAGGCAAAAAACTGCTCGACTATCCCATCCCCACCGGCGCACATCTGCTGGTTCACGACGGTCAGCAGGTCACCGCCGGGGAGTCCCTGGTCAAGATTCCCAGAGATATCAGTAAAACCAGGGATATCACCGGCGGCCTGCCCAGAGTGGCGGAGTTGTTCGAAGCCCGCAAACCGAGGGATCCGGCGGTGGTCAGCGAGATCGACGGAACGGTGGAATTCGCCGGCATCATTCGGGGTTCTCAGAAGATCATCGCCCATGGTGAGAACGAGGATCGGGAATACTTCATTCCCCATGGCAAGCACCTTCGAGTTCGCGATCGCGATCGCGTACGGGCCGGTGAACGTCTCTGCGAAGGCCCCGTCAATCCTCATGATATCCTCAACATCAAAGGGCCGGGTGCCGTGCAGGAATATCTGGTGAACGAGATCCAGGAGGTATACCGACTACAGGGAGTGCGGATCAACGATAAGCATATCGAGACGATCGTTCGGCAGATGCTGCAGAAGGTGAAGATCGAGGATCCCGGCGACACCATGTTCCTGGAAGGGCAGCAGGTGGATAAGATCAGATTTCAGGATGAG
>CAZOYL010000126.1:0-7747 GCA_964584035.1 uncultured Gemmatimonadota bacterium
CTGCTCGATGACGCGCGGCCCGGCGAATCCGATCAGGGCGCCCGGCTCCGCCAGATTCACGTCGCCCAGCATGGCAAAGCTGGCCGATACGCCGCCGGTGGTCGGGTGCGTCAGGACGGACAGGTAAGGCAATTTGGCCTGCGATAATTTGCCCAGATAGGCGGATGTTTTGGCCATCTGCATGAGCGACAGGATTCCTTCCTGCATGCGGGCTCCGCCGGAGCTGGAGACGATCAACAGGGGCCATTTCTTATCGATGGCCAGGCGGATCCCCCGGGCGATCTTTTCACCGACGACCGATCCCATGCTTCCGCCTAAAAAGCTGAAATCCAGGAAGGCCGCGACCAGCGGAATACCCTCCAATCGTCCCGTTCCCACTCGGATGGCTGATTTCATGCCCGTTTCTTTGATGGCCTTCTTAATACGGTCGGGATATTTTTGGGAATCGCGAAATCCAAGCGGATCGGTGGAGGTCAGCTCGGTCTCGATCTCCGAGAAGTCCCCGTCATCCATGAGGATGGAGATATACTGCGAACTGGTGATGCGGAAATGATAGCCGCATTTCGAGCACGCCCAGAAGGATCGCTCCAGCTCCTTGCGGTAGATGATCTCTCCGCAGCGCTCGCATTTCAGCCACAGGCCGTCGGGAATCTCTTTTTTCTTCTGTATTTTAAGCCCGCGTTGAACCTTTCGAAACCACTCCATCGGCAACCTCCCGCCCGGGAAGTCCGAACCGTGCCCCGGGCCCAAGATCCAGCAGCATCACCAGAGCATCTTCGGTGGGACAGCGGTAATAATCTCTCCTGATGGCCACCGGTTTGAAGCCATATTCCTGATACAGTCTGCGAGCATCTTGATTCGAGCTTCTCAGCTCGAGCGCGGCATGCCGGCAGCCCTGCTTTTCCGCAGCGGCCAGCAGATCCCTGAGCAGCTCTCTGGCGACACCCCTTCGGCGGCGCTCGGGATCGACGGCCAGGTTGAGCACATGAAGCTCGTCCAACACGAACCAGCCGATACTATAGCCGACCACCGTCCCCTGCCACAGCGCCACGGTACATCGGGCCTGGGGCGAGCGGAGATCGCTGAGAAAGCTTTCCCGCGGCCAGGGATTGGAAAAACTGGCCCCTTCGATCCGGCAGATGCGGTCGAGATGGTCTGCCTGCATGGGGTGCAGGAGGCATGATCCGGCTGGAGGGTCGATCACGACAAACCTCCCCCTCGCTTTTTCAACTCGGCCTCCGAGGAACGCACGTACAGCGGCTCAAGGGTCTCCAAGACATCCGGCCGGCCCCGCGCCAACCGGGACAGGGCCAGCTGTGCGACCATGTCCGCCCGGGGATGCCGAAACCGCCCCGAGGCGAACAGGGCTCCGCGGCCCAGTCTCCCGCTGAGCACCGCGCGATACGGTTCGATCCCGTTGCCGACGAACAGAACCGGCTGGTCGATCCGCTCGGCCAGGCGATCGGGCGGCAGGACCATATCGGGCGTCCGGCGACTCAGTCGGCCCCCTTCAGATGGGCCATAGAGGGCCGCGTAGAGCTCCCCTTTCCGGGCGTCCAGGATGGGACAGACCAGACGGCGGCACGGCGGCACGGCCCGGGCCAGGACGTCCAGGGTGGGAATGGACACAACCGGTTTGCCGGCTCCCAGGGCCAGCCCCTTGACTGTGCTCAGACCGATCCGCAGGCCGGTGAAGGAGCCCGGCCCGGCCGAAACGGCCAATCCATCGATCTCCTCCAGGGAAAGCCCGGTCATGTGGAACAGACGGTCGATGGCCGGCATGAGCCAGCGAGCGTGGGTCATCCCTTCCTCGGACCGGATCTCGGCCAGCACTCCGGACTCACCGGCCAGGGCGATCGAGCCCTGGGGGGTGGCCGTTTCCACCGCCAGAATTCGCATCGTTGGTCACCGTCCTGATGACGACCTCTCTTCGGTTCTCCCCGGCCGGTTCCAGGTGCACCTCGATACGTCGACGGGGCAACACGCCGGCGGCCTTCTCGGCCCACTCGACCAGACAGACGCCGTCGCCGTAGAAGTACTCCTCGCAGCCCAGTTCCAGAAGATCGTCGCTCCCCTCCAGGCGGTAGCAATCCAGATGATAGACCGGACAGCGGCCGCGGTATTCGTTGACCAGGGTGAAGGTCGGGCTGTTGACCACCTGCCGGACACCCAATCCTCTGCAGATTCCTTGAGTAATGGTCGTCTTGCCGCTGCCCAGGGGGCCGTAGAGGGCCACCACATCGCCCGGCCCGAGCCGCCGGCTCAGCCGCTCGCCCAGCATCCGTGTCCCCTCGGCGTCCTCGGTCACCGCCCGGGTCGTCTCCACCGGCGTCATCTATCTGGGCCTCATGATCGCCAGAGGAAGGATCATCTCCTCCATGGAAATGCCGCCGTGCTGAAAACTGTTCTTGTACTGCCGCTGATACTGATGGAATTTCGTGGGATAGACGAAATAGAAGTCCTCTTTGGCGATGATGTAGGTCGTGTTCAGGCTGTAGGCCGGCAGATTATACTCCTGGGGCTTGTTGATCATCAGCGACTGTTTGGTGTCGCAGCGCAGATTATTGCCGTATTTATAGCGCAGGTTGGTAGAAGTATCCTTTTTGCCGAAGGCCTTGGTTCCCCGGGTGCACAGAACGCTGCCGTGATCGGTGGTCACCACCACCGCCACCTTGCGCTGGGCCAGGGCTTTCAGGATCTCGAACAGGTGAGAGTGCAGGAACCAGGAGCGCATCAAAGACCGGAAAGCCGTTTCGTCCGGGGCGATCTCCTGCAGGATTTCCGATTCGGACCGGCCATGAGCCAGGATATCCAGGAAATTAAAGACCAGCGAGGTGAGAGGAACATCGAAATAAGAGGATAATTTCCGGGACACGTTGGCCGCCTCCTCCACATCCAGGATCTTGACATACTTGGGAGCCGGAGTTAGATGCAGCCCCATCTTCTCCAGCTGATGGTCCAGAAGCTGCCGCTCATAGCGGTTCTTACTCTGATCATCGGCCGTGCCGGGTTTCCACAGATCCGGATATTGCTGGGCGATCTCGCCCGGATAGAGACCGCTGAACAAAGCGTTTCGGGAGTAAGGTGTGGCGGTGGGCAGGATCGAATAGTACAGGTGGCGGCTGATGTCGTAGTATTGCTTGAGGATCTCCTCCAGAGCGAGCCACTGGTCCAATCGCATGCAATCGATGACCACGAAGAAGACCTGCTGTTTGGCGGATAACAATGGATAGAGGTGTTCGGCCACCACATCCACGGAGAGCACCGGGGGATTCTCCTCTCTCAGCCAGCTGCGGTAATGCTCCTCGACGTACTTCCCGAAGGCGTGATTGAACTCTTTCTTCTGGTCTTCGTGGGTCTGCCGCAGCCCGACATCGGGAAAACTGTCCAGCAGGAGATCCCAGCGCGACAGGTCCTCATGCACCCGGGCCCATTCCTGCCAGCCCAGCTGCCCGCCGGTCAGCTGGGTCTTCAATTTATTGAACCCGGAGACGTAATCTCTGGTCAGCTGCTGCCCCTGGATCTTACGGGCGTCCAGAATGCGCTTGCAGGCCGAAAGAATCTGGCTGGGATTGACCGGCTTGGTCAGATAATCATCGATCCGCCGGCCGATGGCTTCATCCATCAGGCGCTCTTCCTCGCTCTTGGTGACCATGATGACCGGAACGCCGGGATCGACATTTTTCATGTTCTCCAGGGTGGTCAGGCCATCCATGCCGGGCATCATCTCGTCCAGCAGAACGATATCGAAGCGCTCCTTTTGAATTAAGGAGATGGCATCTTCTCCATTGGACACGGGGGAAACCTGATAGCCCCGTTCTTCCAGGAAGATGATATGGGATTTCAACAGATCGATCTCATCGTCGACCCAGAGCAGTTTTTTCTTCTCTTCCATTTCGGGATCCACCCTCCTTTACGCCACCGGCAACGAGATGATGAAGGTCGAGCCCTTCTTGGGCCTGCTGTCGGCCAGGTATAAACGGCCCTGATGATATTCCTCCACGATCCGTTTGGCCAGGGTCAGCCCCAGGCCCCAGCCGCGTTTCTTGGTCGTATATCCGGGAAGAAATATCTTCCGCTGTTCATTAGGGCTGATGCCCCGTCCCTCGTCCTTGATGGCGATGTTGACGCATTTGCCGGACCGGTCCACCTCGGCTCGGACCTCGATGACACCCTGGGACCCGGTCATGGCATCCAGCGCGTTCTTGACCAGATTCTCGACCACCCAGGCCAGCAGATCGGTGTTCACGGCCACCGGGGGCAGCGGCCGATAGACCTCATCGATGCGGATTTCCCTGGCCACGCGGGGAAGCCGCCGTCTGAGATAGGAAACGCTCTCGGTCAACATCGGCAGAATATCGGTTCGCTTCAGCTCGGGCATGGATCCGATCTGCCCGAAACGCGAGGCGATCTTGCTGAGACGATCCACCTCGCTGTTCATCTCCACGACCATGGAATCGAATTTCTCGAAATCCTCCCCGCTGAGCTGTGACTGATTCCGGTCGATCTGATCCTTCATCAGCTCCAGCCAGCCCATCAGGGAGGACAGGGGCGTGCCGAACTGATGGGCCGTCTCCTTGGCCATGCCCACCCAGATGTAGCTCTGTTCGCTCTTCTTGATATTCTGAAATCCGTACACGCCGATGAGGACGAAGCAGATCACCACGGCCGCGCCGACATAGGGCAGCCAGCTCAGCCGTTTCACCAGAGGCGATTCCCCGTAATGGAGATACCCGATGACCTGGCCGTCCGTCTCGGCCTGAAGAGGTATGGGCTCATTGACCGCGTCCATCTTCCGGACCAGCTTGAGCAGCCTGGCGACCGCCTGGGGGCTGTTATCGTCCCAGGCGACCGGGACCTGTTTCCAGACCCGGGGTACACCGTCGGTGTCGGTCAGAATGATGGGGAAATCGGTTTTCCGGATAACCTCTTCGAAGATAACGTTCAGCTCCGGTCCGGCCGTGGTCGGGTACGTAGCCACAGCCAACAGCTTGGCATAGGCATTGGAGACACTGGTGGCATTCTCCCTGAGCTTGGCCATCAGACTCTGGGTATACACCAGAAACAGAAGAATGATGCCCATGCCGCCCAGGAACAGCAGTCCCCGGAAGAACCACGACAGACGATAGACCCGATAGGGCCGACCGCTCTTTTTCCTCGGTGGAGACATATCAGCTGATCCGGTTCAATCCGCCCATGTAGGGTCTGAGAACATCGGGGACGACCACCTCGCCGGAGGAGGTCTGATAGTTCTCCAGAATGGCGATCACGGTCCTGGGAAGCGCCAGGCCGGAGCCGTTGAGGGTATGCACGAAATCGGCTTTCCCGCCCGGGGCCTCTCGAAAACGGATGCTGCTGCGCCGGGCCTGGAAGCTCTCGAAGTTGCTGCAGGAGGAAACCTCCAAATAATTCCCCACCCCCGCGGCCCACACTTCGATATCATAACACTTGGCCGCTGAAAAACTTAAGTCGGCCGTGCAGAGCTCCCGAACGCGGTAGGGCAATTTCAACAGCTGCAGCACCTTCTCGGCATGCCCCAACAGCGTTTCGAGCTCATGGTAGGATGTCTCCGGGCGGACGAACTTGACCAGTTCGACCTTGTCGAACTGGTGCACCCGGGTGATGCCCCGGGTATCCTTGCCGTAGGAGCCCGCCTCACGCCGGAAGCAGGCGCTGTAGGAGACGTAATTAAGGGGCAGGTCACGGGCCCGAAGAAACTCCTCCCGGTGCAGATTGGTCACCGGAACCTCGGCGGTGGGAATGAGGAAGAGATCGTCCGGCTGACAGGCGTACATGTCATCTTCGAGCTTGGGAAGCTGACCGGTGCCCTCCATGCTGCTGCGGTTGACCAGAAACGGCGTCGCCACCTCCCGGTATCCATGCTGTCGGGTATGAAGATCCAGCATGAAGGCGATCAGAGCCCTCTCCAGCAGAGCGCCCGGTCCCTTGAGGACGATGAATCCTGATCCGCTGATCTTCGCGGCGGCCTTGAGATCCAGGATGCCCAATTGCTCACCGATCTCCCAATGCGGCAGCGGCTGGAAATCGAATTCGGGCAGCGGCCCCCAGCTCTTGATCTCGACATTGTCCTGGTCGCTGCGGCCGACGGGAACCGAGGAGTGCGGCAGGTTGGGAACGGCCATGACGATACGGTGGATGTCATCCTCGAGAGCCTTTCGCCCGGCGTCCAGTTCTTTGATCTGACTGGAGACCTGCTTCATTCGAGCCATCTGTTCCTCGGCCGCTCCTCCCTTGGCCCGGGCGGTCCCGATCTCCTTGGAGGTCACATTACGTTCATGTTTCAGTGCATCGGTCCGGGCGATGAGCTCGCGCAACTCCTCATCCAGAGCGGCAAAACGATCCAGATCGACCCGTTCGCCCTTGTTCTCGACGGCCTTCCTGACCGCATCCAGGTTTTCACGAACGAATTTCAGATCGAGCATAAGCATCCCTTCCATTTCGGCTTCAACAACCACGTAAAATACGGCAAAGGGATCAAAATGTCAAGCGAAGGCAAAAGGGCCGGCCCGCGGCGGAGCCGGCCCTGGGACAGCATTGTCAGCCCTGACCGCAGTGGTTATCACGGCGTGGTCTTGAAATTGGGATCCCCGGGAATCGTCTGATAGCCGTATTCAAAACGCACCCAGGCCTGATCGGTGCCGTCGCTGCCGGTGCTGAGCACGCGCAGCTTGATGTAATTGTTATCATCCGTCTTCAATGCGAAGGTGTGATTCTCCATATTGAGCACATCGACGCTGTAATCGGGGTCCCAGCCCAGAGCGGGAGAGATATTGATGTCGTCGAAGCTCCCGGTATAGCCCATATCCTGGATCTCGGTCGTTCTCAGCGCTGAGCTGGCCTGATCGGGGCTGGTCAGGGAGTAATGCAGATTGTCCGTGATGGTATAGACGTCCAGAAAGATATCACAGTCGCCATCGAGATAGGGCACCATGATGCCCTCGCTGAAATCGAAACCGGACAGATGTTCGGTCTCGGCCTCCTGCTGGTAAATGGTGGCCGTGCCGAAGGGGCGGGGAGTATCGGTGACGATATTGCTGGGATAGCTCTCCTTGGTGACGCCCTCATCGGTGGTCGTCAGAGCGAAACTATAGGTGGCGCCGTTGTCCAGACCCAGGATGGTATGAACGGTCGGCGGCGACCCTCCGAAGACCAGCAGGGTCTCCACGGCGGTAAAAGCGGACGGCATCGTCTCGGGCGCGACCTGCTCATAATCGCCGGTGGCCTGATAGATCAGATATCCGCCGAAATCGTCCTCGAAGTTGCTGGAATACCACCGCAGGGTCACCTGGCCATCCCCGGTGATGCTGCGCAGGCCCAGCGGCGGATTGAGCTCCGATCGCTCCACCGTCTCGATCTTGGTCACCGTCTCCTCGCAGCCGGCGATGACGATCAGGACCATGGCAGCGGCGAGCAATGCGATCAGCGTTTTCATGCGACCTCCTCCTTTGAGCAAGGGTTTCAGAGAGTGATACGTGACGTGCGTCTCGCAGGGCATACGGAATATTCCTTCAAAACCTCACCTCTGCCGATTCCGTCTCACCTCCTTGGGAAATGGATTGCTTTCGTTTTGTTCTCACAGCCAATGATCGACGTTCAGTGCGCCCCGTGACCGGTAATGGTCACCAGGATGGTCCTCGCCAAAATCTTCAGGTCCAGGCTCAGGGACATGTTCTCGATGTAGTACAGGTCGTATTTGACCTTTTCACGGACATCATCGATATCGGTA
>CAZOYL010000127.1:0-3199 GCA_964584035.1 uncultured Gemmatimonadota bacterium
AGCGCCGTGTTGTCCGGGGTCAAGGAGATCCGCGAGGTGGTCAAAGCAGCCCAGGTGCAGCGCGACGTCCACGGCCGGACGACCATTCTGTTCGTCGACGAGATCCATCGCTTCAACAAGGCCCAGCAGGACGCTTTTCTGCCGCACGTGGAAAGCGGCCTGATCCGCCTCATCGGGGCCACCACCGAGAACCCCTCCTTCGAGGTCATCTCGCCGCTGTTGTCCCGCTGCCGGGTGTACACCCTGGAGCCGCTCTCCGAGGAGAACCTCAAGACCATCCTGGAACGGGCCCTGCAGGACGCCGAGCACGGCCTGAAGGGGCTGCAGCCCAAGGTGGAGAAACAGGCCCTGGATTTCCTGGCCCGCGCCTCGGGCGGCGATGCCCGGGTGGCTCTCTCGGCCCTGGAGTTCGCCGTCCGGACGGCCGCCTCGGGAAAGGGCGGCCGCCGCCATGTGGACCTCAGGACGGCCGAGGAAGCCATGCAGAAGAAGGCCCTGATCTACGACAAGGCCGGCGAGGAACACTACAACATCATCTCGGCCTTGCATAAGAGCCTGCGGGGCTCCGATCCCGACGCGGCCCTCTACTGGCTGGCCCGCATGCTGACCGCCGGCGAGGATCCCCTGTACATCGCCCGCCGGATGGTCCGCTTCGCCTCCGAGGACATCGGCAACGCCGATCCTCAGGCCCTGCAGGTGGCCCTGGCCGCCAAGGAGGCCTATCACTTTCTGGGCACCCCCGAGGGCGAGCTGGCCCTGGCCCAGGCGGCCGTCTACCTGGCCACGGCGCCCAAGAGCAACGCCGTCTACCGGGCCCTTTCGCGCGTCCAGCGGGAGATCCGGGAAACCCAGGCCCTGCCCGTGCCGCTGCATATTCGCAACGCCCCCACCCGGCTGATGAAGGAGCTGGACTACGGCAAGGACTACCGGTACGATCACGATCACCAGGACCATTACGCCGGCCAGGAGTTCCTGCCCGACCGGCTGCGCGGCCGGCGCTATTATGTTCCCACGCCGTTCGGGTTCGAAAAGGAGATCGCCCGGCGCTTAGAATGGTGGCGGAAGAAAAAGGTGCAGATCAAGGAGGAGCAAGGTGAACCGTGACGAGCTGGTGAAGTACCTCGATGGCTATTTGAAGATCGCCGAGATCGAGGACGTCTCCAATAACGGACTTCAGGTAGAGGGCGGCGAAGAGGTTCGAAAGGCGGCTTTCGCCGTGGACGCCTGCCGGGAGGCCTTCGGCCGGGCCGAGGCGGCCGGCGCCCAGCTGCTCATCGTCCATCACGGCCTGTTCTGGGGAAAACCTCTCCTGGTCAGAGGGATACACCGGGACAGGATCTCCCTGCTGCTGAACGGCCGGATCTCGCTGTACGCCGCCCACCTGCCCCTGGACGTGCACCCCGAGGTGGGCCACAACGTCCAGCTGCTGCGCCTGCTGGGGCTGAGCCCGGAGGACCAATGGTTCGGGGAGTATCACGGCACCCTGCTGGGCGTCAAGGGCCGCTTCCCGGAGCCGGTTCCCCGGGAGGATGTGGTCAGGAAACTGGAGCAGGCCCTGGCCGTTCCCATGACCGTCCTGCCGTTCGGCCCCGAGACCGTCACCACGGTGGGCGTCATCTCCGGCGGGGCGGCCGACCTGGCCATACAGGCGTTCGAGGCCGGGGTGGACCTGTACCTCACCGGGGAGCCGAGCCATTCGGTTTACCATCAGATCGCTGAACGCGGCATGAACGTGGTCTACGGGGGCCATTACGCCACCGAAACCCTGGGCTTGAAGGCCCTGGCCGCCCACCTGTCCGAGCGGTTCGACCTGGAGACGGAATTTCTCCACATTCCCACCGGCTTTTAACCAGCGGTCTTTCACGAGCGGTTTTTCACCACCGTCTTTTCACCCGCCGCACCCAAGGAGGCCCCCGCGTGGAGTGCCAGAGAGAACAGAACCTGACGGTCTGCAACTGCACGTATGAGCCCTGTGACAAGAAGGGCTATTGCTGCCGCTGCATCGCCTACCACCGGCGGCTGGGCGAGCTGCCGGCCTGTTTCTTTCCCGACGATGTGGAAAAAACGTACGACCGATCCATCGAGCGATTCTGTTCCCTTCACAAATGATTCCCTGAGAGGATAACCGGCATGACCGAGTCCTTTCGATCCGGATATGTGGCCATCGTGGGGCCGCCCAACGTGGGCAAATCGACTCTGCTCAACCGCCTCCTGGGGCAGAAGCTGGCCATTGTGTCGCCCAAGCCCCAGACCACCCGTAACCGCCTCCGGGGAATCCTGACCTACCCCCATGCCCAGATGGTCTTTCTGGATACCCCGGGAATCTTCCGGCCCGGCTATCCTCTTCAAAAGGCCATGGTGGAGACGGCTATTCGGGCGCTCGGAGAGGCCGATCTGGCCCTGGTCATGTTCGACGCCACCGGGAGCCGGGGAGCCGACGAAGAGCGCATCCTGGGGCTGTTATCCCAGGGCGGAACAGCCGCCCTGCTGGCCATCAACAAGGTCGACCTGGTGCGGGACAAGAAGCAGATCCTGCCCCTGATCGATCGTTATCACCGCACCGGCCTGTTCCGGGAGATCGTGCCCCTCTCGGCCCTGAACGGGGTCGGGGTCGAGGACCTGGTGGCGACCCTGGCCGGCCTGCTGCCGGAGGGACCGCAGTACTACCCCGAGGACATGATCACCGAGTCCACGGAGCGCTTTCTGGCGGCCGAGGTCATCCGGGAAAAGGTGTTCCTGCGCACCGGGGACGAGATCCCCTACTCGGCAGCCGTCAAGGTGGACCAGTACAAGGACCGCGGCGAGTCGCTGTATATCAGGGCGGCCGTGTATGTCGAGCGCGATTCTCAGAAGGCCATCGTGATCGGGCAGAGGGGCGCCAAGCTCAAGGAGATCGGACAGCTGGCCCGGGAGGAGCTGGAGGCCGAGACGGGCAAGAAGATCTATCTGGACCTGTGGGTCAAGGTGCGCCGGAAGTGGCGCCACAAGGCCGGCGACCTGCGATTTTTCGGCTATGACGGCCGGAGGTGACGGTGAAGATCTATGACCGCCTGGCTCAGATCTACGACCTCGGCGGCTGGGAGTCCTACAGCCGGCGGATGTTCCCTTACCTGGTCAAGGTTCTGCGGCGGCACCGCATTCACAAAGGTACCGTCGCCGAGCTGGCCTGCGGCACCGGGACACTGGCCATCACCCTGTC
>CAZOYL010000127.1:3209-7706 GCA_964584035.1 uncultured Gemmatimonadota bacterium
TCGGGGTGGACCGTTCCGAAGCCATGCTGCAGGTGGCCCGTGAAAAGGCCGAGCAGGCCGGCGCGGCGGTGACCTTCCTGCAGCAGGATATCCGCCGATTGAGCCTGAAGTCACCGGTGGACCTGGCCACCTGTTTTTTCGACAGCATGAACTACCTGCTCAGCTATGGAGACCTGGTAAAGACCTTCTCCGGCGTCCATCGGTCGCTGAAACCGGGCGGGCTGTTCATTTTCGACATGAACACGCCGACCGGACTGGCTTCTCATTGGGACACCCACGACGGCAGCCGGGACCTGGGCGACGTGGCCATCATCGGCTCCAGCCAATTCGATCCCAAGGCCATGCTGGGCACCATCCGGATCACCGTGTTCCGCAAGGTCTCCTCCGGAGGGATCAGCAGCCTGTATGAACGCTTCTCCGAGGTCCACACCGAACGGGCCTATGACGCCGATGAGGTCAAAAGCGCCCTCCAGGAAGGACGGCTGAAGCCGCTGGCCAGCTATGACTGCATGACCTTCCGCAAGCCGAACAAGGCCACCGGGAGAATTTTGTACGTGGCTCAGAGAGATTAATTTTTTTCACAGAACAAAAAATACTTGACAAAATTCCTATGTTGTGATAAAATGTCTATGGAGGATTTTGGAACAGGGCTGTTTCCTCCGGCCTTTTTTCATCTCTTTTCCTTTCGCCCATTTTCCGCCAAACCTGTTTCTCCAAAAGGAGGCCTCTCCGTGAACAAGCGAATCGTCTGTCTGTCTCTGCTGGCCCTGACTTGCTGCTCTCTGCTGGCCGCGGGCTTGCTGTCCCCGGGCGGCCCTTCCGCCGGCCCGATGGCCGTGATCGCTCCGGAATATTATCCTCTCGTGGTCTCGAATCTGAGAAACACGGTCAGCAATCTCGGCACCTTCGGGACCCGATTCGGGTCCGGAGTCCTATCGTCCAAGTCCGAGAAATTCCCTCCCGGACCGTCCAGAATATCGGTGCCGATCAGCTCCTGCGAGTGGCCGGCCGGCTCCAGAAATTTTTATCTCAACGAGGGAGAGCTGTGGGTCGGGGCCATCATGGACGGCGACACGGCCGTGACCACCGGACGCTTCTCCGGCCAGGAGTGGGTCCCCATAGAGGGGATCGGTAAAAGAACCGGCTCCACCGCTTTCTCCGATCAGGACACCTATACCCGTTACGATGACGGCTACGCCGGCCCGGTCACCTCACCCCTGCATGTGCCCCTGGGCATACAGGTCTCACAGCTGACCTTTGCCTGGGCGGGCGGCGACCACATCATCCACGCCCTGCTGGTCAAGAACACCGGCCTTGATGATCTGGACAGCGTCTACATCGGCTTCTGCTGGGACTTCAACGTTTCCTCCGCGGCCTACGGTGATCCCGGCTTGGGCGACCTGGTCGGCTTCGACACCGGTGAGAGCATCTCGTACATGTACGACCAGGACGGAGACGGCGGCCGCTCCCCGGGATATATCGGCGGCAAATTCCTGTACCGCAGACTGGCCGGGCACAGCTGGTGGCGCGAGGGACAGGATCCGGAGAGCGACGCCCAGCGCTATGCCCTGATGGCCGGCGGCCTGATGAGCGATCCAACAGTGGCAGCCGATTACCGGGTTCTGCATACCATCGGCCCCTATGATCTTCCCGCCGGAAGGTCGATCCCGGTGCTCCATGCCCTGGCCTGCGGTGAAGGCCTGACCGGACTAAAGGGAGCCGTATCCGATGCCGAGACCAGCGTCGGCGAGTTCCTGGAGGACGAGGGAGACAGCACCCTGGCGATCGACGAGGAGCATATCATCTCGGTGACGTTGGACGAGAGCAAAAGAGCCCTGGGCCGGGTCCAGCTGGCCGTGGACTGGGAGTTCTGCAACCTGGACCTGTACCTGGTGGATCCCTTCGGCAGGGAGATCTATCCGGAAACAGCGGTGAGCGACCCGCGGATCAACTTCATCTCCGGGCCGCATCATAAATCCTTCCTCGTCTCCGATCCCCAGACCGGGGATTGGGAGATGCACATCCGCTACCTCAGCGGCCCACCCAGCTTTCCCTATCATCATTCGGTAACCCTTTTCGATGTGCCCTATGATGACGGCCTGCTGCTGGAGTATTTCGATATTAACTGGGCCTATATCAACTTCGGCAGCGGCGAGCAGACGGAATCCTGTTACCTGGACAGCTTCGAGGTCAACGGCGAGTTCGAGCTGCGGGAAGGTCAGTATTTCGATCCTGACCGGGACCCCGTGTTCGTCCGCATGGGTCCCTACACCGAGACCATCGCGGAGGGCTCCTTTGTTCCCTGCCCTGAGAAATATGACTGTTACGAATACTATGGAGATCCTCCCGGGATCCGCTACATGATGCTCGAGTTCTACGAGGAAGGCAAGGGCACCTGGGGATGGTTCGACGTCTACGGCGGGCAGGTGGACATGTCCGAGGCGGAGCTGCTCACTTTTATACGGCTGGCCGGCGGACAGAACACCGGCTTCGAACTGGTCCAGCTGGAGGATCACGGCAGCGAGTGGTGGTACTACGAGGGCGAGAAGGGAAAGACACGGGCCAGAACGGTCCTTTCCGCGGACCGGCTGCCCGGCGCCTTCGCTCTGGACCAGAACTACCCCAATCCCTTCAACGCCGGCACCACGATCGACTACCATCTGCCGCAGCGTGCGGACATTCAGTTGGCCCTGTACAACGTCCGCGGGCAGCGCGTGGCCGTCCTGGCCGACGGGCAGCAGCCGGCCGGCACCCACCGGGTGATCTGGGACGGAATGGACTCGCTGGGAAGACCCGTCGGCAGCGGTATCTACTTCTGTCAGCTGCGGGCCGACGGTCTGACCCAGACCCGCAAGATCATTCTCCTGAAGTAAGGGGGGAGGCAGGAGAGCGTTTTATACGCTCGAGGGCGGCGGCACCCGACGGTGCGCCGCCCTTTTTATTGCCCGAATGGCAAGGCCGCTCCAGGGGGGGGGCGCAATGTCCTCGGTTGTCAGCACCGCAGAGGATTTGAATTGAGCGCCGAAAAAACCTTTGACAAAGACGGATCCAGACGACTATTTGCAAAGAGCGATGGTCCTTTCGGCCTTTTAAAGGGAGGCGTCATGAAAAGGTCCCTGCTTCTCCTCGCCATTCTGATCCTGTCCACGTTCTCCCCAGCCCCAGCCGATCAAACCCTGCAGGCCGCCGGTCTGGTCCGGACCGTCTCGCTGTACGAGAACTACCTCCAGGGTCCGGACCGGTTCAACACCCAGACGCTGTCCATCTACACGCTGTATAGCTTCCGGGTCGGCTCGGAGTTTCTCACCGAGCTGACCATGGACCTCAATGGCGATGCGCCGGACGACGTCTATACCGATTATTACCTGGAGCTGCAATTGATCAAACCGGTGGGGAAGGGGTTCTCGCTGCGGATCAAGGATGTGCAGGGGACGTATATGGGCAGGATCGTGCGGTTTGGGGTGGGGTATGATTTTTAGAGGACAATTGCCTCCACCAGCACCACTTCCCCCTGATCCTCCCGGCGGGTAACGATAAAACCATGCTCCTGCAAGGTCCTCGCAATCTCCTCCCACCGTTCCCGAAGCAGGCAGAAGGCCAAAACACCCTCCGGCTTGAGCAGATAGGCCGCCGCCCGGACCAGGTCCGTCAGCGAGCAGAACTGCTCATGCCTGGCGATGGTCTTCTCCGCCGATGGGCTGTGTCGCCCCCGGCCGACGGCCCGATAGGGCGGATTGCTGACCGCCAGGCCGAAGCTGTGCGTCGCGAACAGCTTCTCCACCTTGCGGATATCGCCCCGGATGATTTCGATCCGTTTTTCGAGCCCATTGAGAATCGCATTGCGCCGGGCCAGGCCGGCCAGCGACTCCTGTAACTCCAGCGCCACCATATGCTTGATTTTCTTCTCCAGGGCCAGTACGATGGCCATGATGCCGCATCCGGCGCCTAAATCTATACCGGTCACCTCCGGCATGGGCCTGACAAAATCGCACAGGCGCAGGCTGTCCTGATTGACCCGGTAGCCGTCGCGGGGCTGGATGATCCGCACCCGGCCGTCCAGCAGGATGTCCAGGGTTTCATTTGCACCATACTGCAAGCCTCGTTCTTTAAAATGCACCTTTTCCCTCCGAGTCGACCTTCCAATTAAACCAAGACAGAAACCAAAAAAAAACCGCCCGCTGAGACCGGGCGGCGACCACGGACCCGTCCGACGGCTCACTCCTCCTTCCGGATGATGCTCTTGATGCGCATCATCCGGGACAGGTTGGAACGCTCCATCTCCCCGAGTTTCATGGTGATATAACGGATGGTCTGGAACAGATTGGGAATCAGGGTGTACTCCAGGGCATTGACCCGCCGGCGGGTCTTCTCGATCTCGTCGGCCAGAAGCTGCAGGGTCTTCTCGGACTCGGCCAGCTTGAGGCTCTGCTCCAGGACGCCGCTGAGGAAATTGAGGGCGATGTCCAGGTCCCCGGAGGTGGTGGCGTAGCCGTAACA
>CAZOYL010000128.1:0-1943 GCA_964584035.1 uncultured Gemmatimonadota bacterium
GCCTGCTCGGCCCGCTTACGGTCGGTGGTGTCGGTGGCCAACCCGCCGATGCGGATGGGTTTCCCATGTTCATCGCGGACAACGAATTTCCTGTCGTGGATCCAGCGGATCTGCCCATCGGGCCGGACGATGCGGTACTCGCACCTCGATCGTCCCTCTTTCATCAGCTTCTCAGCTTCCTTTAGAACCCTTCCCCTATCATCGGGATGGATCAACTTTTTCCACAGATCGGGGTCTTTGTAAAAATCTTCCCGGGGGTGACCATAGACCCGCTCAGTGGCATCGTTCATGTAGTAATATTCCGATCCGTCGGCGGCAGCCGCCCAGGCCATATCCTCGATCGAGCCTAACAGATCCTGGAACCGCTCCTCACTGTCCCGGAGGATCGACGCCATCCGCTTGCGCTCGGAGATATCCCGCAGGATGCCGATGGCGCTCCAACTGTCCTTCACCTTCACGGCCGATAGGGACAATTCCACTGCGATCTCTCTGCCGTCCTTGCACAGCGCTGCCAGCTCCAGGGTCTTGCCCACGGCATCGCCCTTTCCGGTTTTCCGAAATTTGACAAAGGCTTTTTTGTGCGCCTGGTGAAACCGTTTCGGGGCCAGGATCTGGTGGAGATCCCGACCCATGATCTCTTCTCTGGAGTATCCGAACATCTTCTCGGCGGCCGCGTTCCAGTAACTGATATAACCGATCTCATCGATCATGACGATGGCATCCTGGGCGGCCGCGCTCATCACCCGGAGCCTTTCCTCGCTCTCCCTCAGAGCCTCCTCGGCCTGTTTGTGGGCAGAGATATCGCGATAGATGCCGTAGACGCCCACCTGCACTCCTTCGACGACGATGGGTGCCCCTAAGATGGAGACGTGCAACGGTGTACCATCTTTGCGCCAGCGGACCGCCTCCACCGAGATGTTCCCCTTGCGCGACACCTCCCGGGTGATCTCTTCGGCCTCCTCACGGAATTGCCGGGGGGTCACCAGATCGTCCACCGGATGGCCCACGGCCTCGTACTCCGTGTATCCGAACAGCCTAATGAACTCCTGATTGATCCGCAGAATGACCCCCTGATTGTCGGCCATGACGATGGCCTCCGGGGCGTTCCCGAACAGACTCTCCAGATGGGCCTTCTCGATGCGCAGGGTCTCCTCCATGCGCATGCGCTCGGAAATATCCCGGAAGATGCCGCGGGTGGCATAGGATTTACCATCCTTGTAGCGGCAGCCGGCGCTTCCCTCCACGATCACCTTCCGGCCGTCTTTGGTCAGGAAGGCGGTCTCGAACTTGTCCACCGCCTCACCGGAGAGGATCCTCTGAAATACCTCCAAACAGTGCTGGCGGTGGTCGGGATGGATGACATCGGACAGCGAAAGCTCATCGATCTCCCGCTGGTTATAGCCCAGAGTTTTTCTCCACGCTGTATTGACATAGAGAAACCGTTCGTCCAGGGTGACGATCTGAATGAGGTCACTGGCGTTCTCGAACAGATCCCGGTACTGTTCCTCATTTTCCTTCAGGGCCAGCTCGGCCTGCTTGCGTTCGACGATGTGACCCAGACGCTCGGCGATGGCTTTGAGAAGCTCTTGCTCCTCCTGGAGGAACGGTTTCTCCCCCTTGTTCCAGGCCTTTCGCCGGTAAGAGACCTCCACTGCGCCGGCCTTTTGGCCGTTCACCATGAGATTTTGTGCAAGCTTCCAACGGTTTCCGGCACGGCCGCCGGCCTGGTACTTCCGACCATCAACGGTCAATCTGGCAACGGCCACCTCGGGGTAGCGCAGGGCTGCCGGCAAAAGATGAGCGGCTCCTGTGAAAATCTCCTCCAGGCTGATGCCCGGCGTCTCTATCAGCTTGGAGAGACCATACAGGCAGTTCAGTTCCTTGACTCGCTCGCCCATCTCCCACGTGCGTATCTGCAGGCCGTGTTCGATGTTACGCCGCTG
>CAZOYL010000128.1:1953-7691 GCA_964584035.1 uncultured Gemmatimonadota bacterium
ATGTGCCCCAACAGATCCACATGATCGCCGGTGAAAAATCCCTCCTGGCGGGATAAAAGAATCATCACGCCCAGGATCTTTTGTTTGGACAGGATGGGCACCCCGGCATAAGCTCGCCATCCTTTCCGCACCGCGCCCGGCGAGATGTTCCGGGGGTCGCCGGCCAGATCGGCCACCACCAGAGGTTTTTTCGTCTTGGCCACATGGCCGGAGAGCCCCTCCCCGACGCGAAATCCGGCGACCTCTTCGAGCATTATCTGCGAATAGCCATAATGAATAGCGGGTGAGAAGATGCCGGCCGAGGAATCCAGGAGATAGACGGCTCCGGCCTTGACCCCTAAGATGGAGAAGGTTTCTCTGAGGGTGGCCCGAAGGATCTTCTTGAGGTTCAGGGACTCGCCCACAGCCCTGGCGATGGCGTTGAGGGTGATCAGCTCCCGGTTGCGCTGTTTGAGTTTCTCGCTGGCCTCTTTCTGTTCAGTGACGTCGCTGAAGAAACCCAGCAGGCAGGGGCGGCCGCCGAAAAGCACCTGCCGGGAAAGCACATTAACATAGAAAACCTGACCGTTTTTACGCAGACAGGGGAGATAACTGGCCAGGATTTTGTCTCCCCGGGCCTGAGCCTCGAATTCCTCAATGACGTACTTCAGATCCTTTCGGGGATGGATATCGGTCACCGCCAGGTTCTCAAGCTCCTCGGCCGAATACCCAAGCATCCGGCAGACGGCGGGGTTGGCATAGGTGAATCGCTTCGTCTTCAGATCGGCCACCAGCACACCCTCTGCTGAATCCTCCATAAGCGTTTTATACTTTGCCTCCGACTCCTGAAGCGCCTGGTCGGCCTGTTTCCGCCCGGTGATATCAGTGGAGATCTGAGCCACCGCGACGGTTTTCCCGCCGCGCTTGATGGCACCCAGACGCGTGGAATACCAGACGGGAGTCCCGTTCGGACCCGCCGCCCGGGTCTCGAAGCTGACTTCCTGCCCGGTTCGGAATACGCGGCCGATGGCTCTGCGGGTGAGGGCATGATGCTCTGGAGGAATGAACTCATAGATGGTCTTGTTGATCGTTTTTTCAATCGAAAAACCGGGAACCGTACGGTTGATGAAGAGAATTTTGCCGGATCGATCGGCCATGATGACGATGTCGGGAACGCTCCGCAGCAGTGTGCGCCATTGTTCCTCAGACGTCCGCAGACGGTCCGCCTCGCGCTCGCCCCTGGCACTTGCTCCCTCCAGCTGCCGGATGCGTCTGCGCAACCGCTTCAACTCCGTCACGGGCCGGCATTGTGTTTTTGATGTTTTCATTCCGTCGACCTGCTTACTCGAATTGGAACTTTTCATCTCTGAAAAGATGGGTACAGCTATCGACCACCCGGGTGTCGAACTGAACGCCCCGATGCCGGGTGATCTCTTTCAGAGCTTCCTCTGTGCCGGGAGTGGCCTGATAGGACCGGGCCGAGGACATGGCATCGACCACATCGGCCACGGCGATGATGCGGGCGCCGGGAAGGATATCCATCTCCAACAATCCGCAGGGGTATCCGGAGCCGTCCAGCCGTTCGTGATGCTGCATGACCATCTGCGCTACGGGCCAGGGAAACTCGATGGACTTGAGAATGTCGTGACCGACACGGGGGTGTTTCTTGACGATGTCGAATTCCGAGTCGTGCAAACGTCCCGGCTTGTTCAGGATCCGAGCGGGAACGCAGATCTTGCCGATATCGTGCACCTGGGCGGCTAACCGGATGCCCTCGATTTCTTTCTGGGTTAGGCCCAGTTCTCCGGCGATGGCCGAGGTGAGTTTGGCCACCCGCCTCTGATGCCCGGCCGTGAAGGGATCCCGGGTCTCCACTGCCGAGGCCAAAGCGAAAACGGTCTCTCCCAGGATCCTCCGGGTCCTGTCGAAGCTCTGCTGCAGCTCATGATGCAGACGCCTGCTCTCGCTCACATCGCGTATGGTGGCCAGAAAGGACTTTTGCCCCTCCCAGTTCACCTCCGTCATGTGGAGTTCCACGGTCCCCGTGGAACCATCTTTGTGAAGAATATCCAGCTCCACCTCCTGGCTTTTGCCCACGATATGACCGAGTAAACGTCCCCGCAGATTTTTTGCCCGGCGGCCGAAAAGGCCCTCGGCAGCGCGATTGGCGAAGCTGACGATACCCCTTCGATTCACTACGATGATGCCGTCAGCACTGCCGTCGATAATGGTATAAAGCTGGTCCGTTTCTCTTTGAAGTTGAGCCATCCTCTGCTCTAATCTGTTCAATAGGATCTGTCTTTCCAGGGAATAGTGCAGAGAATTCCGCAACCATGCGCTCTGTAATCCCCTCTTGGGTAAAACATCTTGAGCTCCTCTCTTGACCAGAAGCAGGTCCGGCTCGTTTTCGCCATGGCCATTGAACACGAGGATGGGGATATCAGGAATTTGTGCTCGCATCTGGGCCAGCCGGTCGAGCCGCTGCTCCTCCGGCAGGTCCAGATCCAACATGACCACGTCGACATCTCCCCGGCGGAGGCGATCCAGACCGCGGGAAAATCCACCGATGCATTCCAGAGAGAAAGCGCTCTTTTCACCTGAGGCAAGAAGAGTCCGCACCTGACCTCGACTCCAGCCATTCTCACTGATCAGAAGAACTTTGTAGGGCTGTTCCCTCTTCGAGATGTTCACGCTCATAGTCGGTACCCGACATCTTGAAAATACCTGTGCCGACGGCATCGGTCGCACCGCTCAGCAGGAGTGAACCGGAGAGACCGTGCTTTCGCTCAGCACCCGCCGGATGGCGGACAGCAGTTCGGCATTATCGAAAGGCTTCTGAAAGAAATAACTGGCCCCCGCAGTCATGGCCCGGTCCTGAGTGGAGACAGGATCTCTGGCGGTGAGAATAACGATGGGTATGGCGGCCAGTGCGGCCCTCGATTTCAAACGCTCCATGAATGTAAAACCGTCACCTCCCGGAAGGCCAAGATCGAGCAGAACCAGGTCCGGTTTTTCCTGTTGCGCAAGACCGAGGGCCATATATACATCCTCGGCGATACAGATCTTATAACCTGAGGCCTTCAGCCTGATGCCCAAACCTCTGCTCACATCCTTGTCGTCCTCCACGATGAGAATGGTTTTTGCGGAGACCGCGGAAACTCCCCGCCGGGCGGCGTCGCCTGCGTCCACGGACATCCCGCCATTTCCCAGTGCCTTACGGATGGCCGTCAAAAGCTCTTCGTTGTCGGCGGGTTTCTGCAGGTAGTAGACGGCCCCCGCCCTGAGGGACCGTTCCCGGTTGGAGGCCTGATCCCGACCGGTCAGAGTGATCACCGGGATGGACGCACAATCGGGGAATTCGAGCAGGCGTTCCATAACCACGAAGCCGTCGCCTCCGGGCAGTCCAAGGTCAAGAATGATCAGATCGGGGTGCTCGTTTTTGGTCTGAATAACAGCTGAGTAGCCGTCATAAGCGGATATGACATCGTAGCCGCTGGCTTTCAGGCGAATGCTCAGGCCCCGGACCAGATCCCGGTCGTCATCCACCAGCAATATTTTCGCTTGGGACATTAAATTTCCCTCCCTCCTGAGCGGCCGGATCGATCGCTTTCTCGATCCGGCCGACAATGGAATTCAAAGTGTCTTCCCGGATTTGGGATCTCTTTAGCGGGGTGTTAGCGATGATGATATGAAAGGTCTCGATTTCAAGCCCGACAGCGTGGAGTTGCCTGTCCTGGGCCAGCTGAGATCGGATCCGCAGGGTGAGAACACCGACTCTTTTCTCATCACAACAGGCCACCACCCAAATGGAGTGCATCGAATTCTCAAGGGCCAGCGGCGGCAGAAGGATATCCATACTGGGGAGTATACAGCGCTCAACGATCTCTCTGACTTTCCGAAGGACCTTTTTAATAGCTCTACCTGCTGTTTCTTTCTCCTGGCAAGACAGTCTGATACCGATGAGAATCACGGGTCTTTCCACAAGATTTTCCGGGGTGAGGATGGGCATGAGAATCTTTCTCAGGGAGAAAACCGGCAGGGTGAAGAAAAAGGTGCTGCCCTGGCCAGGCTGGCTGTCCACCCAGATATGGCCGCCCTGCATGGTAATCAGCTCATGACAGATGTACAGGCCGAGACCCAATCCCTTACGGCTGAATTCAGTGTGGCTCTTACTTTGATATAATCGTTCGAAGATCCTCTCTTTTTCTTCCGGCTCGATACCGCAGCCGGTATCCTCCACGGTCACCAGCACCATTTCGGGATTCTCCTCCCAAACCCTGCTGGAAACACGGACGGTTCCCGATTCAGGGGTGAATTTCACGGCATTGCCGATGAGATTGCGCAGTACCTGCCGGACCCTGAGGGGATCGACTAAAACGGAGGGCAGATCCCCGGGTGCCTCTGAAATTAATGCGATGTTCTTGGCAGAAACCAATGCCCGCATGGAGCGGAGGATATCCTGCAGCATCGGCTGAATAGATATCCGTTGCGTTTCCAGGACCAGCCGGCCCGATTCAACCCGTGTCGTATCAAGCAGTTCGTCGATCATGTCCCGCAACTGATAGGCATTCTGCAAAGCGACATTCATGTACTCATTCTGATCATGGGTTAGCTCGCCGGCCAGGCCGTCGAGCAGAATCGTGACGAACTGGTAAATGGCCGTCAGCGGCGAACGGAGTTCATGAGAGACGTGAGACAGGAACTCGTCTCTCATCTGCAGCTGTTGTCGACGTGTGCGATCCAGCTCTTCCTGTGTGCGTTTGCGCTCGGTGATATCGCGAAGCAACGCCAGACAAGCCGGCTGACCTTCCCACCGGGTTTCAACCACGCGCATCTCCGCTATACCTGGCTGGCCATCCTGACGGAGAAAGTCTAGATCCATCGTGCCACCGACGGTCACTGGATGTCCGAACATCTCTCCCACAAGTGTCGTGGCCGAACGATGAAACAGAACTCCGGCCGCCGGGTTGGCAAAAAGTATCTTTCCCTTCTTGTCCAGAATCATAGTGCCGTCTGTGCTTTTCTGGACGATATTGGAAAATTCCTCCCGAGCGATCTCTAATTTCCTCTCAGCCTGATGGCGATAGATGGCCATCTCTATGGTACTATTAAGCTCACGATCGTTAAAGGGCTTGATGATATATCCGAAAGGCAGGGTCGCCTTGGCTTGATTCATCATTTCCTTTTCTGCATAGGCCGTCAGATAGACAATCGGTATATTTATACGCGAGCGGATGATATCGGCCGCCTCGACACCCGTCATCCGGCCTTCCAGGATGATATCCATCAGGACGAGGTCCGGCTGCAGCTTTTCGGCCTTCTTCACAGCCTCATCGCCCGATGCCGCCATGCCCACCACCACATATCCCATACCCTGAAGGCTCTTCTGGATGTCCCGGGCGACAATACGCTCGTCCTCTACAATGAGTATTCGTGACGCGATGGCCATGAGTTCATTCCTCAGTCGCTGTGATTCCTAAACTGGAAAGGACTTTTTCGCCGGCGCTCAGATCCCCGATAATCCTGCTCGGGGGGGGTGGAGCGATCTTCAGAACGGTCGGAGTGGCGATGACATCATCGGCCTCGGCGCTTTTCTGATGATTTAAGATATCGATCACTTGCAGATTGTATTGACCGGGCACGGTCTTCTCCAGTAAGACCTGCATTTGGTTTTGGGCCCGTATGGAATTCGGCGTTTTCCCGGTCACATATAATTTCAGCTCATACATCGTTTCTCCTGCTGTAGGACCTTCTGTGGG